>NZ_AZRM01000065.1 GCF_002895605.1 Petrotoga miotherma DSM 10691 | reverse complement strand
ATAATGAAAGAAATATTGAACAAAAATGGCTATAAAGCAAAAGTGCTCACAGGTGGACATGTTATGCTTTTTGATGATATTCCTGACAGTGATGTTGCAATTTTAATAACCAGAACCGGTGAATCAACTGAAACTGTTCAAGCTGCAAAAAAATTAAGTCGAAGAGGTATTAAAACCATAGGAATAACGTCTTCAAAGAATTCTTCAATCACTCAACAATGTGAAGAAAATATAACTTTAGATTTTACTGAAGAAAAAAGCGTTGTTATGACCGGCTCTTTTGTTTTTATACTGGCAATGTTGCTGAATGGAATAGAAAAAAATGATTATTATAATTACAGTGAAAAAATCTTAGAAGATTCCGAAAAGATTATTGATCAATTAGCTTTAGAAAAGTATGAACATTTTGTTTTTCTTGGATACGATGAAAATTATGGCATTTCAAAAGAAGGCGCCCTTAAACTACAAGAGATGGCTTTACAATACGTTGAATACCATGAGCCTTTAGAGTACAGACATGGACCTATATCGACACTCACAAACAAAACGTTGGTTATCTTAAACTCAAAGGGCATGAAAGAAGAGAAAGAATTGATCGATGATATCGAAAGATTGGGAGGAAAAGTCTTATTGATTTCTGCTGATGGAGATGTAGAAATCCCAAACATGAAAGGATTTGAAGCCCCTTTAAGGCTCATTCCCATCCAGTATTTAGGTTACAAAAAGGCCATCCAAATGGGATACAATCCAGATTCACCCAAGAACCTTTCGAAATCTGTCAAATTGCGGGGGTGAGATAAATATGAAATTAGAAAACGTTTTAATTGTGGATCCTATAAACGGAGAGTATACCGGAGATATCGAAATAAAAGGCAAAACGATTTCTGGAGTTATAAGAAAAGATTATGGTTATAGAGATTTAGATGAGATCGTTATGCCTGGCTTTGTAGATCCACACACTCATGCACAAAAGGGTATAGATACGATGCATGCAACAAGGGAAGAGTTTAATAGTTGGGCAAAAAATAATTTTTCATATGGTGTAACTACTTTTTTGCCAACAACGGTCTCAGCTTCTAAAGAACAGATCTTAAAAGTTTTGGACAGTATAGAAGATGTGAATTCTTCAATCGAAGGGATTCATTTGGAAGGTCCATATATAAACGTAGAAAAAAAAGGAGCTCAGAACCCTCAGTATATAAGAAATCCTTCCTTGGAGGAACTAAAAGAGATAATTAACGATAAAGTAAAATTAATAACTATGGCACCAGAGGTTAACGGTTTTATTGAAGCAATAAATTATCTTAAAGAAAAGAATATAGTGATCTCCTTAGGTCATACTTCTGCGAATTTTGATATCTTCAAAAAAGCTTTCGAATCAGGAGTTAACAGAATCACCCATTTTTCAAACGCATTAACACCCCTACACCATAGAAACATAGGAGGAACAGGTTCTGGCTTTTATTTCGATTTTAATATAGAAATGATATGTGATGGGATTCACCTCTCTCCTGAGTTTGTAATGTTGGTATACAAAATAAAAGGGGCAGACAAAATTATATTGATAACCGACTCTATAGCCGCTGCAGGGTTACAAGACGGTGAATACGAATTAGGTGGTTTAACCGTCACTGTAAAAAACAACAAAGCAACACTTAGTGATGGAACGATCGCTGGGAGTACGCTACTTTTCAACGAAGGTGTCAAAAATTTTAAAAGATTTACCAATTGTACACTACAAGAACTTGCAAAGGTATCTTCATATAACGCACTTCAAGACCTACATATTTACGATAAGGGAAGGATTGAAGTTGGATACTACGCAAATCTTGTTATTTTAGACAAAGAATTGAACGTGAAAGGAACCATCTTCGAAGGTGAAAAGGTATTTTAAACATTGTGTGCTATAATAAAAAACAGAAAAGACAACTCTCCTTTTGAGGGGCTGCGGGTCAAAGCAGCCATAGTTCTCTATCCTTATGGGTGGGCTACGGGGCGAAGTGGCCATACTCTTTTATCCTTATAGGTGGGGAGCGGGGCAAGGGGCGCTAAAGAGAGTTTTTGAGTTTGTAAAGTCAAGTATAAAAAATGGAGGTATGATTTTTGGAAAACAAAGAAAACAATTTTGATGTTATTGTTGTAGGAGCAGGCCATGCCGGGATTGAAGCTGCTTTAGCTGCAGCTAAAATGGGAATGAATACTTTAATATTGAATATAAATTTAGACACTTTAGGATGGGCTCCTTGTAATCCTGCCATTGGAGGACCCGCTAAGGGTGTTGTAACCAGAGAGATAGATGCTTTAGGAGGAGTACAAGCGAAGGTAACAGATGAAACGATGATCAACATCCGAATGCTCAATACAAGCAAAGGTATTGCTGTTAGGGCTTTAAGAGCTCAAATCGACAAATACGATTACTCACGAAAAATGAAAGAAATCTTAGAAACCACAGACAATCTGATTCTGAGACACGGAATAGCGAAAAGTATTCTAGTAGAAAACGGTAAAATAATAGGGTTAGAAACAGAATTGGGAATGAAATACTTTGCCAAAGCCGTGATTTTAACTACAGGAACATTTTTGAGAGGTAAAATTTTTGTTGGTAGGAACACCTTCGAAGCTGGAAGAATGGGAGAACTTCCCGCAAATTCCTTGACATATTCTTTAATTAAAGAAGGTTTAGAAGTATCGAGATTTAAAACAGGGACACCTGCCAGGGTAAGAAAAGATTCTATCGATTTTTCTAAGTTTGACATTCAAGAAACCTCAGATGAACCTCTGTCCTTTTCCTATTGGAGTCAGCCAAAAGTCTTATCGAAGGATTATCCTTGTTATCTTGGAAGGACCAACAGCAAGACCCATGAAGTTATTAGAAGATACATTGCATTCTCCCCTTTGTATGGAGATGTGAAATTAATCCAGTCTAAAGGTCCTAGATATTGCCCTTCCATTGAAGATAAAGTTATGAAATTCAATAAGGATAGCCATCAATTTTTCCTTGAACCGGAATCCAAACATTCTAAAGAGATCTATTTGAATGGATTGAGTACGAGTTTACCTTTTGAAGCGCAGATTGAGATTTTGAAGACTATACCTGGTTTAGAAAATGCTATAATTGAAAGGCCCGCTTATGCCGTTGAGTATGATTTTGTAAATCCAAATCAGTTGAAACACAACCTTGAAACTAAAAAAATAGAAGGATTATTCTTAGCTGGCCAGATTAATGGTACAAGTGGTTACGAAGAAGCCGCAGGTCAAGGACTTCTGGCAGGAATTAATGCTGCTCTAAAAATTAGAGGAGAAGAACCTTTTGTTCTTGACAGGTCCGAGGCTTACCTTGGGGTTCTTATAGACGACATAATCACTAAAGGAGTCGATGAACCATACAGACTACTGACTTCCCGAGCTGAATACAGGTTGTTACTCAGACATGATAATGCTCATTTAAGGTTGTATAAGTATGGATACAAATACGGTTTACTGAGCAAAGAACAATATGAACAACTTCACAGATTGGAAAACCTAATAAATCAACAAATAGAGAGATTGGAACAAGTTAAAGTATCACCTAATCAAGTTAACAATATTCTTGCCTCAAAAGGTTCTTCGAAAATCACCCATCCTGTTCACCTGGGTGAATTACTAAAAAGAAGTGAAATATCATACAACGATTTAAAACATTTAGATGAGGAAGCAATTGAGGATAATGAAATTATCGAACAAATAGACATTCATTTTAAATACACTGGATATTTTCAAAGGATGCAAGATGAGATTACGAAAATGAAAGAGCTTGAAAAAGAAAAGATACCGAAAGAAATAAATTATGACGAAATTAACAATATTGCCTACGAAGCGAAGGAAAAATTAAAAAAGATCAAGCCAGAAACCTTTGGGCAACTTCTAAGAATACCTGGCATAAATCCCTCTGATGCCATAAACTTAAGGATTTATTTGAAACAAAAAGACAAAATAAGATAAATAAAATAACAACCGCCCCAATAAGACAGGGGGCGGTTTAAAAATTTATCTTACGGTGTATTTTAATATAAAGACATCTTTCTGAGCATCTGCACCCAGATCTAATGATTGAGAATATCCTGCAACATAGAGGTTTCCATTATTATCAATATCGAGGGCATAAGCAATATCGTCACCATATCCACCAAGAGATTTTTCGCTCAGTAAATTACCGTTATTATCGTATTCCAGTATAGCAAAATCTTTGTCGCCGTTCAGGGTTGTAACGTATCCTGCAACGTATATATTTCCATTGGGACCTACAGCAACTGCATAACCGTGATCACTTTCAATATCTCCATAAAAACCTTCCCACAAAATATTTCCTTCAGGGTTAACCTTTACAACATAGATATCTGACCATTTTGAATCCCATGAACCTTCATAACCAACTGCTACGTAGCCTCCAGATACTTCTTTAACATCGAAGCCTCTAGCATAATCTCTTGGAGCAAAAACTTTGGTCCAGATTTCTTCTCCATTGGGATCAACCTTAGCCAGATAAAATTGGGTCTTATTTTCAAATAATTGTACTACCGTGCCTGCAATGATGAAATTACCGTCTGAAGTTTTTTGAATACTCAAAGGTTTAGTATCAGAGCCAGCAACAAAGTAAGGAAGCCACTTTTCAAATACAACTTTTCCTTCTTTATTCAATTTTACCATTTTTCCTCGCATGTTTAATGTATCAGGATCGGAACCATAGCCTACTACAACATAGCCATCCTCTACTTCTACAACAGCTGAACCTTTGTCGTTACCTAGTTTATTAATGTTCGTAGAGAATTTGTTGTTACCTATTTTTGAAACGTAGAAATCTGAATCACTTCCGTAAGAATTCGATGTTCCAACCAAGAGCATATCACCATCAGAAGTTAAAATTCCTTGATTTGCCCAATCGTTGTAATTTCCACCTAACTTGTTTTCATAAACTACGTTACCCTCTTGATCGAATTCCAAAATTAAAATATCTTCGTTGAATCCTTTTTCATTGGTGTATCCAAAAAGATATACCCCCTCATCTGTAGATTTTACATCGAAGATCTCCTGAGATCCACCAAGGGTGTATACTCTTCCCCAATCAAGGGTTAAAGAAGCCATCGCAAAAAGAGATACTGTTAACACCAATACCAAAACAATTTTTGATTTCACCACAATCCCTCCTATCTTTATATATTTTACTACCTATAGAATCTCTAAAACTTACTTTAAATCTAATTTCTAAATTTAAAATTATTGAAATTACAAAAAACATTTTCTTATTTATTATATCATAAAAATTTAAAAATTACACAACAATTTATAGAACACCAAAACTTTTACCTATTTTTTCAAATTTACTTAAAGCATAGTCTAAGTCTTCTGTACTGTGTAAAGCACTTATCATTACCCTTATTCTGGCTTTCCCTTTTGGAACGGTGGGGTAAACTATGCTAGATGCAAAAATACCTTCTTCATATAGTTTTGAGCTAAATTCTTTTGTTTTCTTTTCATCATAGATCATAACCGGGGTTATAGGGGTTTCAGTAACTCCGATATCATACCCCATTTCTTTTAGCTTACTTTGAAAATATTTGGCGTTATCCCAAAGTTTTTTTACTAACTCATTAGATTCATAAAGTGTTTTCGTTGCTTCTAAAGCTGCAGCCGTTTCTGCTGGTGACAAAGAACTAGAGAATAGAAATGGTCTTGCTTGTTGTTTTAAATAATCGATTAATATCTTTTTACCTGCGACGAATCCACCCACAACTCCAAAGGCTTTAGATAAAGTTCCAATTTCTATATCCACTTCGTCCGTCAAATTGAAATGATCCGCTATTCCCCTACCGTTTTCTCCTAATACTCCTTCTCCATGTGCATCATCCACCATTACTAAAGCATCATATTTTTTGGCTAGTTCCACAATTCCTGGAAGAGGTGCAATATCTCCATCCATGCTAAAAACACCATCAGTTATAATTAATTTTCTTCTACAATTATCTTTTTGTGCCTTAACCAATTGCTCTTCCAAGGAGTTTAAGTCTTTATGTTTCCATATGTATCTTTTTGCCTTCGATAACCTAACCCCATCTATTATGCTTGCGTGATTAAGTTCATCTGATAAAATACCATCTTCCTCATTTGTTATAGTAGGAATAACAGCTTGATTTGCGTTAAATCCAGATTGAACAACGAGAGTTGCCTCTACTTTTTTGAATTCCGCTAGCTTTTTTTCTAATTCTTCGTGAATCTTCATAGTCCCAGCTATTGTTCTAACTGCACCTGGACCTACACCCCAGTTTTTAATCGCATTAATAGCAGCTTCTTTAAGCCTTTCGTTGTTTGCCAAACCCAAATAATTGTTAGAACACATATTTAAAACCTTTTTACCATTGATATTGATCCAAGCGCCTTGTGCACTTTCAAGTGTTCTTATGGTGATAAGTAAACCAGAGTCTTCGAGCTTTTTCAACTCTTCTCTCAATTGTTCATAAAAATCCATAATCAAACCTCCTCCTCTTTTGTAACGTTTAAAACTATCTTACCGCTTTTCCCACTGGCCATCAATTCGAAAGCTTCTTCAAAATTTTCAAAGTCAAATTCATGCGTAACGACTTTACTTAAATCCAATTTATGATATTTCAGCCAGTTTATAGCCATATACCACGTTTCAAACATCTTTCTTCCAGTAATCGTGTGAATAGTAAGATTTTTAAAAACTGCGGTATTCATTTCAAACTTTATCTTGCTTTCAGGATAAACCCCTAAGATAGATGCCACTCCTGTGCTTTTTAATGATTTTATACCATCATTCAAAGCGTTTTCATTTCCTGACATTTCAAGAAAGACATCTGCTCCCAATCCAGAGGTTATTTTTAATACTTCTTCAACTACAGACTTCTCCTTCGGATTTATAACTAAATCAGCCCCTAAAGATTTTGCCATATTGATCCTGTAATCAGAAGGTTCACTTACTATAATGAAAGCTGCTCCGGATAATTTGGCAATTTCTATCGCCATAGCGCCAATAGGTCCCGCTCCGGCAATTAAAACTACTTTACCTCTAAGATCGGCTGCAGTTGTTGTAAAAATCGCATTTCCCAAAGGTTCCATCACAGATGCATATTTTAAAGGTATACTTTCGTCGATTTTTATCAAAACTGTATCTGGTAGAACGGCGTATTCAGAAAAAACGCCATCTCTATCTACTCCTAAGATCTTTAAATTCTGGCATACATGCATATTTCCTGTTCTACACTGATGACAATAACCACAAGGTATATGACTGTCTGAAACAACTAAATCTCCAGGTTTAACGCTTTTAACTTCATTTCCAACTTCGATTACCCTTCCAACAAATTCATGGCCATCGATTTGTGGGAATTGCTTAATTCGGTCTTTTGCCCAATCATTCCATTCGTAAATATGTACATCAGTCCCACATATTGATACTTTCAAAATTTTAATCTTTACATCGTGTGGAGATTGTAAAGATGTTTCTTCTACTTCCATTAAGGATAATCCTTTTCCTGGTTTCGATTTTTCAATAGCCTTCATTTTTTCACTCCCCTTTAAGAAAATAACTACTATATATAGTTTAACTCACCTTAAACTTCCCCATGCCTGAAAACAGCCTCACGGCAAATAAGGACAGGGGATTTCAAAGAAGTTTAGCTTAAAACCCTTATTCTTTGGGGCTGGTTTAAACAGCCTCTAGCCTGTAGGAGGGTTAAGTCCATCAGGTTACTTTTGCGAAGTATGTTTAATGCACCGTTGCAATCAGCATTAATAATTGTGCCTTGACAAGTTTTATATTGCCCTCTGGATATGCGTTTTCCGCTAAAGCTGTATGCCTGCGGATTATCGGCATTGTAAACAGGAATATCATCATTGGCGAAAAAGTCAGCCTTTGAAGTATAGCTTTCTTCCTGCTCAATGTAGTTAATTCCATAACGCTCACAAAGGGACTTGATTTTAAGGCGCAAATTACCATGTGATATTTGGACAAACTTTTGGTTATTGCTCTTACCAAGATTGATATTACGTTTCCAGTCAGGGTTATAACCTACGACAATATTGCCAATATCGTTTTCGATACAGTAGTTAACGATAATCCTTGCAGTTTTGTTCATATAATAGTTAAGACGGTTATTACGTTTCTTGGTATTGATATATTGGCGATGGGTTATGCCCTTAATCTCTTGCTTGTCCTTGATAGACTGCAACCTTGCGTTTTCTTTGTTATACCACTGGTTAATTGATTTTAATCTTTTACCGTCCACGATAAAGGACGCCCCAGTGTTTGTAATACAAGTTGCGAGGTTGTCAAGCCCAAAGTCTATAGCAAGAGCGTTACCTGTATTAAGGTTTAGGTTTTCTTCTTCCTGAACGTATACAAATTCAATATCAAAGAATTTACAGTTGTGCTTAGGGAAGATACGGATTTCTTTTACTTGCTTTTTGTTTAACCTTTCAGGAAACGGAAGTTTAACTTCTCCAAATTCCTTTTTGAAGGCAATGGACATAGGCACGGTAAAATAACCGTCCTTAACCTTGAAACGCGGGATAATCAGCATAAAGTATCCATCTTTTGGAAGATAATGCGGAAGTCGAATGTCTGAAAACCTGTAATTGCCCTCTTTAGCCTTAGAAATAAGTGCAAAGAAAGACTTAAAGTTGCGGTCGACTACTTTCATGGTTTGTTGCGCAATGTCTGTATTAAGAAGTTGATAGTTTTCGTTTTCTTTACAGATATGGTAGGCTGATTCGTAGCGTAAATACTTTTTCTCTGTAAAGTAATATTGGCGAACAGCATATAGAGTTGAGTTATACAGGTTTTTAGACAGCTTACATAATTCTTTAAGGGCAATATATTCTTGTTTGTTTAAATTTCTTAATTGATTCTTCTGGGTACGATACGTAATATCACCTCATTCCAATAGCATTATAACATGTTTTGGTAGGAATGTAATTATTAAGCGAAAAGAAAGGAGAATGGTGCTCCTCCCTATGAATGAATCCAGGGGTATCCGCACCAAATATTTCGATGAAATTTTTTTCAAACCTCAGGAGAGTAGTTTATAGGCAAAAATAGACAATAATAGGTGATTATGGTTAATTAAAACAAAATTAGCGAGTAATTTTACGATTCATAAACCACAGTTCCATTTATCAGTGTCTTTTCTACAATGCTTCTGGGGTCAAAAGGATGACCGCTCCACAAAACCAAATCTGCGTCCTTGCTTTCATCAATAGTTCCTAAACGTTTTTCTATCTTTAGAATTTTAGCTGGATTTATCGTTAACATTTTTAGCAAGTCTTCTTCCTTGGCTCCATACCTTAAGGCAGTAGCTGCTTGTATTGAAGCGTGTTCTAAATGAGTTACTGGGTGGTCTGACATCAATGCAGCCAAGATTCCCTTCTCATTAATTATTCTTATCGACTCAAACCGCATATCCCTTGTTTCCAATTTTGTTCTAAAACCTAGTAGAGGTCCCAAAATCAACGGAATATTTTTTTCTTTAATAAAATCAGGGATTTTATAAGCCTCTGTTGCATGTTCGATAACAAGGTCAAACCCAAATTCTTCGGATAACCTTATCGCCGTTAAAATATCGTCTTTTCTGTGTGCATGAATCCTTGCTGGAATTTTCTTTTTCAGGACTTTTTCACCAATTTCAAATTTGATATCAGTTTCATTGAAAGATTTACCTTCTTTTTCTGCGGTTTTCTTCTTTTCAATATAGTTTCTAACTTTTGTAAAATAATCTCTAATTACTGCTGCATTTCCTAACCTAGTAGATGGAGTTTTGTTGAAAGAGCCATAGACTCTTTTAGGATTTTCTCCCAAAGCCATTTTAAGCCCAGCAGGTTCTCTTAAAATAGTTTCATCGGTTATTTGAGCATTTAACTTTAATATGGCCCCCTGTCCTCCAATAGGGTTGGCACTACCTGGTACTATCATCACTGTTGTAACTCCCCCAGATAGAGCTCTTTTTATAGCAGCGTCTTCCGGATAAAAGGCATCAATCGCCCTAACTTGTGGGGTAATAGGGTCTGTCGCTTCATTTCCATCTTGGTAAGAAGCTCCAACACCTTCTTCAAATAAACCAATATGGGAATGAGCATCGATAAATCCTGGAAAGATATACTTGTTTGTTGCATCTATCACCTCGTCTGCTTTAACTTGTAGATCTTTCCCTATTTGCTTGATTGTACCATCTTCTATCAAAATATCTCCAACAAATGGTTCTCTGGAAATAGGATAAATGTATCCGTTTTTCAATAAAAGTGTTTTCATAAAAATATTCCCCCTTTTAGTATTGTTGACTACTGTCTTAAGAATCTTTATTTATAGCGCCCCTTTGCCCCGCTCCCCACCCTTCTAAGGAAGGGACCTGCGGTCCCTTAAACTGGCAGGGGGAGGGCTCCGCCCTGTGACCCTTTTTAAAACCATTTTTTTGGATTAATTGTTTGCTTAGTTTTCTTGTAAGTCGTGTTTAGTCTTTGTTAGCGCCCCTTGCCCCGCTCCCCACCCTTCTAAGGAAGGGACCTGCGGTCCCTTAAACTGGCAGGGGGAGGGCTCCGCCCTGTGACCCTTTTAAAAACCATTTTTTTGGATTAATTGTTTGCTTAGTTTTCTTGTAAGTCGTGTTTAGTCTTTGTTAGCGCCCCTTGCCCCGCTCCCCACCCTATAATCCACCCTGAAAGTTTCTAGAAAAACAATAATAATAGATATATTTCTGATATAACTATATTTCCTAATACAAGTAATAATCCGTATTTAGCAAAATCTTTGAACAAGATAGTTTTATTCTTAAACTGCGTGAGCATTGCAAGCCCAATAATATTAGCTGATGCACCAATGGAAGTTGCATTTCCACCCAAACATGCCCCCATCGCAAGCGAATACCACACTGGACTCAAATTGCTAAAAATACCTGGTTGCACTACTTGTAAATGTTGAACAACGGGAATCATAGTAGCTGTAAAAGGAATATTATCAATGAATCCCGAAATTAAACTAGCAACAGGTAAAATAAACATAGAGAAAGATTTAACTGAATTGCCTGCAACTTTTACCATGATATTGGATAAATCAGCTATCACTCCAGTTTCTTCCATCGCTCCTGTAATGAGAAATAAACCAAAAAAGAACAAAAGGCTTTCCCATTCAACTTCGTTCAAAGTATCCCTCACCTGATTTGGTGCTAGTATCAGTAAAGAGAAGAACCCTGCTATTATAGCAATAGTGGAACTTTCTACACCTAAAAAGTGTTGAGCCGAAAAAGCAATTATTACTGTTACAAAAAGGATTATAGAGAGGAAAAAACTTTTTTTATCTTCAATTAAATGAGAAGTATCAAAACTTTTGATAGTCTCTTTATCAAATTTCATTTGAAGATCATTTTTAAAAACTAAAATAAAGAGCATATCCATGAATAAGAGATTAATTAATGCTATTGGGTACATAACTAAAGCGAATTCTGAAAAAGAAAATCCTGCAGCTGAAGCTATCATTATATTAGGAGGATCACCAATGATGGTTGCCATCCCTCCAATATTCGATGCAAAAATTTCACCTAAAACATAAGGGAAATAATTGACTTTTAATGAATCCGTTATAGCAAAAGTAATAGGTATAAAAACAAGTATTGTAGTAACATTATCAATAAAACCTGATATTATTGCAACTAAAAAAGTCAAGGAAATAAACAGCATATATCCGTTTATTCCAAATATTCTCAAAGTCTTAATGCCAACATATGAAAAAAGGCTGGTTCTTCGAATAACGTTTACAAAGAGCATCATCCCAAACAGTAAAAGAAGGGTGTTGAAATCTACATAATTTCTTATAGCTTCAATCTCGTCTGGGAAAACCCCGAATATAATAAGTACCGAAGCTCCCAACATAGCAACAATGGTTCTATTTATCTTGTGATTGATAATAAAAAACAATACTACTGCAAATACTATAAGGGTTATTAGTTCAGTTTGTGGCATAAATTAAAACTTCCTCCTGATGTTATTATTTTACTGTCATTAGAAACTTTAAAACTGTAAAGATAGCGGCCCTTTGCCCCACTCCCCTCCCCCTAAGGATGAAAAGAGTCTACCCCATTCGCCCCGCCCATCTAAGGAGAGAGTTCTGGACCCTTTCATCACGCAGCCCGTCCATTACGTAATCAGAAAAAAAAGAAATTTACATATATTCCTGAAATTACTATATTTCCCAATAATATTATCAAACCGTATTTTGAAAATTCCCAAAATGAAATTGTTTTTCCTTTAAATTCTGTTAAAAGACCTAACGCTATAACGTTCGCTGAAGCAGCTATTGGAGTTAAGTTCCCTCCTAAACAAGCACCCAAAGATAACGAATACCAAATGGGATCAAGATTAATAAATATGGAAGACTCAGAAATAGATAATTTTTCAATGACAGGTATCATTGCAGCCGTTAAAGGAACATTATTTAAAAAACCAGCAAAGAAGGAAGAAATTGTTAGAATCAAAAAGCTAAATATGCGTAACGAATTACCGGCAAAATCAACAAGCATATTAGAAAAAGCGCTAATGATACCTGTTTCTTCAAGTGCACCAGCTATTAAAAATAAAGCGAAGAAAAACAAAATGTTTTCCCATTCAACTTTAGATAATGTCTCCTTTAAATCCTTCGGTCTAAGAATAAATAACGAGAAAAAACCTGCAGCTAAGGCAACGGTTGAACTTTCTAAATTTAACTCATGTTGTAAAGCAAAAGCTAGGATAACTGCTCCAAACAAAAGTATAGACACGATAAATTCTTTTTTGTTTTCTACTATGTGAGATACATCAAAGTTTTTAATCGCTTCTTTGTCTATTTTAATTGATAAGTCTTCTTTGAAAAAATATATCAATAAGAGAATGGCGAATATTAAATTGATCAATGTAACAGGATACATAATAAGTGCGAACTCTGAGAAAGAATAACCTGCCGCAGAAGCAATCATAATATTAGGAGGATCACCAATTATTGTTGCCATACCTCCAATATTCGATGCGAAAATTTCCCCTAAAACAAAAGGTAGATAATTAATATTTAAGGAATCAGTAATGGCAAAAGTCATTGGGATAAAAACTAAAACGGTCGTAACGTTGTCAATAAAACCAGAAAATAAAGCAACCAAAAAAATTAGAGAAATGAATAAAGTGTAGGTGTTATTTCCGAACATTCTCAACATAGAGAGGCCTAAGAATGTAAATATACCTGTCTTTCTTAAAGTTTCCACAAATATCATCATTCCAAGCAGCAACAAGAGGGTGTTATAATCCACATACTCTTTTATTGCACCAATTTGGCTAGGAAATACCCCTGTTCCTAATAGAAAAATAGCCCCCAACATAGCGATAAGTGCTCTATCTATTTTCTGAAAAACCATTCCTACCACGACTATTATGAAGACTATTAATGATGTTATAGCATATATTGACATATAATTCCTCCGAAACGGAACCATTCTTTTTTACAAATGTTCTGAAGGGATTAGATACCCCCAACTAATTATAGTTTAAAAAAAATCTAAAGTCAAATAAATAAAAATTTCTTTATAATCCATGTTGCACTTCTCAATGACATTGATGGAAGTTAAGCATACTAATATTGTATAATTAAATTGAAGATATAGAAGAAGGGTGGGCAGCGTTTGCTGCAGTATGCAAACTATGTTTTAAATGGGTTTGATTTTAGTTTGGGGGTTTTTAAGGGGGTTCCCCCCTTAACGTCCATAAAAGTAGGTGAATAAATGGCTTTTATTAAATTTATCATTTTAATTGCTATCTACTATTTATTAATATATGCAATAGGTCGACTTCTCCTAAAAAGAAAAGGTATTTCTTTGGGAAATGTAATTTTAGGAATATTCGGTATTACCATTTCAATCTTTCTTATCTATCTTTCACGAATAAACTTCCAGCAGGCAGGATTTCAAACTGGGAATTTTAAAAAAGGGTTTATTATGCTTCTAATCTCTTTTGTTTTAATATTGGGATCTTTAGGTAGTATGAGAAAGATGTCCTTTTCTGATCTCATGAAGATTCCCTACGGAAATTTTCGAAATAACAAAATTATATTATTACATGTTTGGATGGTTGTAGGCCCTACCGAAGAATTGTTTTATAGAGGATTTATCCAAGGAAATTTAAGAATGTTTTTACCAGGTTCAATTTTTTCTATTGAATATGCAACCATCATAGCAACAATAATTTTTGTTTTCGCTCACTTAAACAATCTTTTCTTTGGCAGAGAAAGTATAAAACAATTTATAAGTCTTTTGCCAGGAAGAATCATAATGGGATCGATTTTGGGATATACCTTTCAAATTTCAAATAGTTTGATCTATCCAATCATAATACATACCCTCTCAGATGGGTTAACTATAACTTACTTAATTATCTTAAAGAAACGATTTTTAAATAATTATCACTCTTAAATAACAAGTGATTAAATATTTTATTATAATTAAATTTAATATTAATATAAATCTTTTATTATCAATTAAAAACAATCATAACCATTTTTAAAAACGCTCTTGACATTATCGATTTTTTTGATATATAATTTTAATGAAAATAATAAACAACAATAGACAAAAATAAGAGTGAGGAGCGGGGCAAAAGAGCGCAAATTTTAGTAAAATAAATATTTTAGAAACTCTATAATCTTCAAAAAGATTTCAGTTTTAAAAGGGTTCAGGGCGCTAAAACAAGTTTTCAAGTTTCTAAAGATGGGAAAAACAGTGAAAAAGGAGGCGATAACAAATGTTGGAAAGAAGAAGAGACGATAGAGATAACAGAGAAGATTTGTTATCTCCTTTTGATTTCTTCAATAGAGAGTTTGAAGATTTCTTTAGATCATTGCCTTTTGGAACGACCTCTCGTGGTGAGATGGATGTTTATGAAACTGACGATGATTACATCGTAGAGTGTGAATTACCTGGTTTAAACAAAAAAGATATAAAAGTTCAATTGAACAATGATCTATTAACCATATCCGCAGAAAAAAAAGAATCCGATGAAGTAAAAAGAGGGAACGTATATAGGAGAGAAAGATACTTTGGTAGGATTGAACGAACTATAAGACTTCCAGAGTATATCGACAAAGACAAAATTAAAGCTGAATATGAAAATGGAGTTTTAAAGTTAACTATACCAAAAGTTGAGACAGCTAAAGGTGAAGGAAAAGAGATCAAAATTGAATAAACATCATAATGTTTAAGAAAGCAGGCGCAAGCCTGCTTTTTATAATTTTAAGTGCAAAATATTGCAAATAAATTTTCTTAATAAATCTTAATTATGGTATAATAAAAAATAAAAGCAACAACATCTAGCTAAAAGGAGGAGATACCCATGGAGCACATAGTAAAGTTCAACCTTGGAGAAGAGGAAATTGAAATAACTGATTTAACCCCTTTTCCAATCTTGCTTTGTGAGTTCTTGTATGAAGGAGATTTTGAGTTAATGAAGGCTGATTTAAAAAACAACTCAAAATTTATTGAAGAAACAAAGAAAATCGAAAAACTTGTAGAATACTTGCCCGGTTTAACTTCCAGCTTTGTGATTTATCCCTTCGTTCTTTCCGAATTTTTGTCTTATTTTTCTGAGTTTCAAATTAATTACTCCGACTTAACACATATATCTTTGAATGGACTATTCGATACGGTTTTATTGGAAGCTGATAAAAAGAACTTCGATTTCGTGAAAGATGTTGTGCATTTTATACTCAAAATTGATCCGAGTTTCGCTCCCGCCTACGAATTAATGGGTTCAGTTTTAGTAGAAAAAGGTGAGATGGAAGAAGGAGAGGAGTATTTAGAAAAAGCTGTTAAATTAGATCCTTGGAATATAGCTGCTTTGTCTGAATTAGGAGAATTATACTTTAATTTAGGCGAATACGAAAAAGCAGCTGCTATTTGGAAGAAAGAGTTAGAACTCTCTCCTAACAATTATGTAACCTACTTCATGATTTCAGATGCTTACATGCAAAAAGGGGATTATGAAAAAGCCGCTCACGTTTTAGAAAAATTTCTTAATAGATTCCCTAACAGTGTATTGGGTAAATATGAGTTATGTACTATTTATGAAAAATTATCAAGAACTACTGAAGCGAATGAACTCAAAGAGGAAATTCTCAATACGACACCTGAATATTCAACCGACATAGAGGTATGGGCTAAAGTAATGTTTGAAAATGGTAAATATAAAGAAGCTCAAAACTTTTTAGAAAAATATATAGACCAAGATAAAGAAAATGAACATTTTAAATTGCTATTGGTTATACCTTATTTAAAGGTTAAAAAATTTGAGGAAGCCAAAAGTATATATCAAGAAATAAAAGATAAGTACATGTGGTACATCTATGGGCTTGAAGAAATTCTGAACAAAAATTTGACGAAAGAGGAAATGGAAGTAATAGAAAAGGTGTAAAAAACACTGAATAAAAATAAAAAGGTTCTAATTATCGTTTTGTCTTATATAGTTGTAAATATGTTTGTCATACTCACCTCTTTTAACTGGCAAAATCTGCTTTTTGCTAATAGCCTTTTGTATATAGGGCTATATGATTATTTTACCTTTATCATTCCTGATTTAGGAATAGTAGCTATTTTGGTAATTGCATTACTCAACTTTGATTACTTTAATCTTTTTTTTACTATCATTATCTTTTTAATTACCTTTTATTATTGGCGAAATGGGAAAATGGGTTTTGGAGACGTGAAGTTTCTATCAGTCCTTTCTCTTCTTATTGGTATTTATATATTTCCCGTCATAATTGTTAGCATAATTCTAATTATTTTATCGAACATAGAAAAGAAAATCAAGAAGGTTCCATTAGGATTTTATGTAATGTTGAGTACATTCACTTTATATATTTTTAGGGGGGTTTATCATATTTTATGATATTTTTACATCTTTTATAGAAATTCCAGGTATTTTTATCTCACTCGGCATAATATTTTTAATTATCTGGTTAATAAGGAAGAAGAAACTATCTTTTCCTCTTTTAACCCTTTGCGTTGTAATCTATATATTTTCTTCTGGATGGTTTGCAAAAATAATCGTTTTACCGCTGGAAAATAGATATCCTCCAGTGGATGTTTCTCTGTTGGATAATACACAAGAAAAAGGGGTAATAGTTGTACTTGGAGGAGGAATAATTCCCGAAACTCCAAGAAAAGGATCTGGAGAATTATCTGATAGTGCTATGAAAAGAGTATATGAAGGTTTCTTGCTTTACCAAAATTTACAGGTTCCCATAGTTGTAACAGGTGGGAAACTACTAGGCACCGAGATACCTGAAGCTCAAATAATGAAAGAAGAATTGTTAAAAATGGGAGTCAAACCAAACGATATCTATGTAGAACCACTTGCCAAAAACACCAAGCAAAATGCGGAGTTTACGCTTAAACTATTGGAAGATTATGAAGTACAAAAGATATACTTAGTCACCAGCGCAATACATTTAACAAGAGCTATGAATTATTTCGAAAGTTACACAAACATCGATGTTGTTCCCGTTCCTACAGATTATAAGATTTCGCGAGAGGAATTGAAATGGTATGATTTCTTGCCCAATATGAGATTCCTAGAAGCAACTTCGTCAGCTTGGCATGAATATTTGGGATTGGTCAAATTTAAGATCAGTGACTAAAATTCAGACCGAGCCGGGCGAAGAGGGGAGTTTTTTTATCCTTATAAGTTTGACTGCAAAGTCTAAGGGACCGCAGGCCCTTTCCTTAAATGGGCGGGCTGCGGGGCGAAGGGGCGCTGTATAATAAACTTTCAAAGGAGGATCACAAATGGTTGAAAACAACAAAACACCTTACGAGTTTACTAATTATATAGTAAACACATTAAAATTATCTCCTTCAAATACTGCAATATTGTGTGTTGATTGTCAAAACGGATTTACCGAAAGATGTTCTAACGAACTTCCAGTAGTTGGAACAAATGAAGAGTGGATAGATCAGGTAAACGAGTTTTTGACTTTAATGAAAGAGAGAAATTTTAAGATTTTTGCAAGTATGGATGATCACCCTGAAAATCACATATCTTTTGAAAAATGGCCTCCTCATTGCATAAAAGGTACTTATGGGAATCAACTATTTATAAATACTTATGATTTCGTTATAAAAAAAGGCGAAGAAGTGGATGGAGATAGCTATTCAGCATTTTACAAAGACAGTGAAAGAAGAATTGAATCAGAATTAGACGAACTTTTGAGAAAGCATAAGATAGAAAATTTAGTGGTTTTAGGCTTAGCAGGAGACGTATGCGTAATAGCAACGATAGAAGATGCGTTAAAACGAGGACATAGGATATTCCCAGTAAGCCAATATATAAAAGCTGTGAACAAAAAGGATATTAAAGAAATCGTTGAAGAAAAATTTGGTAGAATAATAATCTAGGGTTTAAAAAAATACGGGGAACAACCCCGTATTCTTGGTCGGAGCGACTGGATTTGAACCAGCGACCTTCAACACCCCATGCTGACGCGCTGCCAACTGCGCTACGCTCCGGTTTACTTCAAAAAAATTATATCATATTTTCGAAAGAACGTCAAATTTTTAGGAAACATTCCGTTTTTTCAATTGATTAGGTATCACTAGGTAAAATATTCCAAGTATGCTAGTTATTATTCCAAACACAAAGAACAAACTTTTCAATGAAAAAAATGTTGCCATTATCCCAGCAAAAGCATAAGAAAAAGGCCTTAACGAATTATCTATCGTTGATCGCAACGCAAAAACTCGTCCCCTTGTGTTTTCAGGGGTAATTCTTTGAATCAAAAGATTTTCATTAATATTTCCTATCTCAGTCATAACACCTAACATCAACAAAGCAATCAATACGTAAATATAACTGTTAACTATACCAAGAGAAGCCAGGAATACTCCTGCCAAAACTGAGGATAACATTAGTGCTACGTACTTCATTTTTATTTCTTTAATGGATGATAGAACTAGGGCGGAAATAAAAGAACCTGCTCCCAACATCGTTTGCATAATTCCATACTCACCAGGACCTACTTTCAGTATCTCACTAGCCAACACAGGTAAGAAAACGAATATAGTGGTTCCAAAAAAATCATCTAAAGTTTCTAAGGTTATCAACCCTTTAAGTTGAACATTGGACCATATCACTTTAAAACCATCTTTTATATCCGAAAAAACCAAACCAGTTTTCCTAACTTCCTCTTCTTTTCTGCCTTTTTCTTCCGCTTTTATGAACATTTCAGAGACTGCCGAGAAAATAAAAGTCATCCCATCGATTAAAATTGCCCATTTTATTCCCACTAAAGACACAATCACACCGCCGATAGCCATCCCAATAAGTTGTGAAAGTCTATCTGTCATTGAAATCATGGCATTAGCTTGAGAAAGCTCATTATCGTTTACCATAATCGGGATTAAAGACAACAACGCAGGACCAAATAAAGTACCACAGATCTGTAATCCAAAAATGGTTATTATCAATACCCAAATTTGATAGAAATATGTTCCAAAGAAAATACCCAGCAAAATAAGGATTCCGCCACTTATTAAATCAGTTATAACAAGGATATTTTTCTTTTTCCATCTATCTGCCCAAACACCTGCAAAAGGAGAAAAGATAATATTCGTAACAGCTATAGTACTTAAAACAGTACTAACTGCACCTACCCCGCCTATCTCAGCTGCAGCCGACCAAAGAATAGCTATGATAAAAATAGCAGATCCGACACTGGATACTAGCCTACCGAAAAAAAGAAGTAGAAAATTACGGTTTTTTATTAAAAGTTGTAACCCGCCGGTTGAATTTGACATTTTATCTCCTCCTTTAATATTTTCAATATAATAATAAATATTCTACAAGAATTATATTATATAACATTAAAAAAGTCAAGTATTTTATTAAAATTTTTAAAGTTATTGATTAATTTGCATAAAAAAGTAACTCCCGCATGCTGCTTCGGGAGTTACCTCATAAGAGAAATTATTATTCCAATTCTTCAAACCTTGTTTCAAGCTTTTTTAATACTCCTGGGAGGGTAGTATATTCCATTTCTTCAGGTGGAAGCCTGTGTGGTTCGAAAGGACCTTGTAACCTTAGGTAATCTGCTAATTCTAAAGCTTTTTTCCGAGAGAGGTCAAAAGCAGGATCATCAAACAAATCTATAGGACCGATAAAATTACCGTGACTTATCTGGAAGCCTGCTGCAATTACACGAGGTGGCCCATCAAATCGTGTACATTGAGCATTTTTGAAAGAAACGGACATTAAAGGGCCGTTATGTGAACCACGCATCCATCCACTGACTAAATAAGGTACGCTAAAGGGTTCTAAGACCTCTCC
This sequence comes from Petrotoga miotherma DSM 10691, assembly GCF_002895605.1. Classification (GTDB taxonomy): domain Bacteria; phylum Thermotogota; class Thermotogae; order Petrotogales; family Petrotogaceae; genus Petrotoga; species Petrotoga miotherma. Next base: position 46,099 of record NZ_AZRM01000065.1, on the reverse strand, counting down.
CAAAGCTGGTAAACCCGATTGTGCTCTTACCAATGCTACTGGATCGTCTTTCCCTACATATTTTTCAGCGATAAAGAACCGCTTTTCTGTGCTTACTACTGCAACGGGTTCATCTTTAGGTAGAGGGCTAGAATCCTTGGGAAAAACCCTTTTTATAACATATTTGCTTTTTGCACCTATCAAAGATAATAAAAGATACAAATCTTCGGGACATTTGAGAAAAATTCTTTTTCTTTCTTTTATATTCCACACTTCAAATATAAATCCATCAATTAGCAAAGGGTCAATAATCAATCCTGCAGTATTGAATGGATCCGCAAAAATTTTGTATATGGGGAAGTTAAAAGAACCTGGTTCTGTTTTATCCATCATAAATGCAACTAAAGTTTCAGACCCCCGTTCTGTAAATTCCATTTCTGCTATGCCTGGCCCCATTCCTTTAATATTTCCGGTTGCCCACTCTTCTAAGCTAGGGACCCGCGGTCCCTTAAACCAAGGGGGAGTGATTTACACCGTAGTTTGAGATCTTTTTATCCCTTGGGAGATATCCTTTGATTAATTGATTTTAAAATATTTTTATAAGTAAAAATTTAATTAAAAAGACGATTTTTCATGATATATTGGTATAATATTCACTGAAGCTGATTAAATATAATTAAGCTCAATGGAGGGAATAAAATAGTGAAGTTTAAAATAGTAGTTGACAGTTGTTGTTATTTAACAAAAGAAATTAAAGAAAGATTTGATATATCGACAGTTCCATTATTTATTGATGTTGGTGATCAGCATTTTATAGATGATGAGAATCTAGACCGTGAAAAACTACTGGAGGCAATGAGAAACTCTACCGAAGTCCCTAAAACTGCCAGCCCGGGGCCTCTTCCATTTCTAAATTTATTCGAGAAATATGAAAATACCTTTGTAGTTACATTATCTAAGGAGTTAAGTTCGAGTTACCAGAATGCGGTTCTCGCTAAGAATATTTTATTGGAAGAAGCTAAAGACAAATTCGTGAAGGTGTTCAATTCTTTTAGCGCTTCTGTCGGTGAAACAATGATTGCTTACAAAATTGGTGAATTAATTGAAGCAAAACTCGGTAGGGAAGAAATAATAAAAAAAGCAGAAAAATATATAGAAGAGATGCAGACCTTATTTGTGCTTGATTCGCTAGATAACCTTATCAAAGCAGGACGTATGGGGAAATTGAAAGGTCAATTTGCCTCTTTTTTGAATATAAAACCTATTCTGGCAGGTACTAAAGAAGGTACTATAACTTTATTGGATAAAGCACGAGGAAGCAAAAATGCGATTAAAAAGCTAATTGATAAAATAGGAGAAGTGGGGAATAATTTGAAAGATAAAGTTTTAGGAATTGCTCATTGCAATGATCTCGAGAGAGCCGAGTATATTAAAAAAGAGGCAGCTAAAAGATATAATTTCAGAGATATAATTATTGTGGAAACTGCAGGGATAAGTACAGTTTATGCTAATGAAGGCGGAGTTATACTTGCTTTTTAAAGTGAATTAGATGTTGAAAATTCCCGTCATTATTGACGGTTATAATATATATGTGGTTTTTTTGCATTTATCTTCATTTTATACAGCAAGAATAAATGCCTGTGAAAGTTTCTTTCGGTTCTAGATAAGAGATTCTTGGTTATGAACTAAAAGGGTTTTCTTCGGCATAAAAGGCTGCAGATGCTGCCCCTAAAATGCCCGCATCTTCCACTAAAGATGATTGTTCTATGGTGTAAGTGTCGACGAAACTGCTCATAACATATTTTTTCGTCATTTCTCTTAAGGGAACAAAGAGAGCATCTCCAGCTCTACTTAATCCCCCGCCGATTATTATTTTTTCAGGATTGAAGGCATGAACATAGCCTCCAATAGCCCTTGCGAGTGCATCGATGGCAAAATTACAAACTACACTGGCAAGGGGATCATTTTTTTCATAAGCCTGAAAAACGTGTTTTGATTCAATTTTTTCTTTTTTTCCGGCTAATTTTAATACAAGGCTATCCGGATATCTATCTATCAAATTTTTGGCTTCTAATGCTATATATTTGGCAGAAGAAGTAGCTTCTACACATCCTCTATTACCACAACCGCATTGTGGGCCATTTGGTACAACTACAACATGTCCCAATTCTGGGGCTAACCCATCTTTACCCGTTAAAAATGTGTTGTTACAAACAACGCCTGAACCTATGCCTGTTCCTATGGTTAAAGCGATGAAATCGTGCAAACCCTTTGCTTTTCCAAAATACCATTCTCCAAGTGCAAAGGCATTTGCATCATTTTCTAAAAAGACGTCAACTTCTATATTTTCTTTTATCAAACGAACCAATTCAAAATTGCGCCAATTTGGAAAGTTTGGGGAAAATCTCACAATTCCATTTTTTCTATCTATTGAACCTGGTGAACCTATTCCGATTGCGGAAAATTCAGTTTTTTCCGCTAATTCTTTCACCGTTTTTGTTATATTAGCTATTACCTGGGCATTTCCCATTTCAACTTCTGTAGGCCTAGAAATTTTTTTAATTATTCCTTTTTTTTCATCGACTAATCCAGCTTTTATTTCAGTGCCTCCCAAATCGATTCCTACTACCAACATTGCCATCACTCCTTGAAAGTGTATTTGCTGTCTTCTATTATATTAGCTCCCCTTCGCCCAGCAGCCCACCCTTGGACGTTAAGGGGTAAACCCCTTAAGATCCCCAAGTTCAAAATCAAAGTTTATTTTAAAAAAACTTTTTGCACAAATCTGCAAAAGGGCTCTGTCCTGTGACCTATTTTAAAACAATTTTTTTGTAGGTTTTTTGTAAGCTGTGCTTAGACTTTGTTAGCGCCCCTTCGCCCCGCTGCCCGCCCAGAAGGAAAGGGGAAAAAGGATCCTTCGCCCTGTGACCCACCCCGCACAATTCTGCCAAAAATATATTATAATAAGTTTATCAATCTATTATATCAAAAGTTAAATTAATTATTTAAAAAAAAGATGAAGTTCTACTAAATCTATTTTTTAAAATACAAAAAATAATAAAGGGTGAAGAAAATGGTTTATGCGATTATAGTAGCAGCTGGAGAAGGGAAAAGAGCGGGGTTTGAAATTCCAAAACAATTTGTAAAATTAAATAACAAAACAATATTGAGAATATCAGCTGAAAAATTCCAGCAATCAAAATTAATAGACAAGTTTCTCATCGTGTCTCATAGAAACTACGTGGATTTAACAGAAAAAGAAGTTAAAATCTTCTCAAAATTTGAGAATGTGGTAATTGGCGGAAGCAGTAGACAAGAAAGCGTTTATAACGCCCTGTTGTATTTGAATAAAAAAGATAATAAGCCTGATTTAGTTTGCATTCATGATGCCGTAAGACCTTTCGTTGATATTAAAAAAATAGATGAAAGCATCTACAAAGCAAAAGAAATAGGAGGGGCTGTTTTGGCAGAAATGGCAGAAAACACGGTTTCTCAAGTCAATAACGGTCGGATTTTAAAAACTTTAGAAAGATCCCAGATTTATCTGCATCATACCCCTCAAACTTTCGATTTTGCCAAATTACTTAAAGCATATCAAAATGTGGAAAAGATCTTATCTTCTTTCACAGATGACGCATCTATATTTATTCATGCTGGTTATGAAACATTGATTGTGGAAGATCATAAAAATAACATCAAACTAACGAAAAAAAAGGATTTTGAACTAGCCAGATGTTTTTTTGAATTGAATCCTTAATCTAAAAATGTTTCAAAAACCTTTATCCCAACATCTATTACCTCATCGGGAGGCAAAAATTCAGGGTTATGAAGACCGTGGTGTTCGCCTTTGGAACTCCCTAACCAACACATTAGTGCGGGATATTTTTTTGATATAAAGCCAAAATCCTCACCCGTCATTTTTAAGCCACAGTCAATAAAATTAAAGGTTTTTGAGAGTTTAGGAATAAATTTGTCGTATAGCAATGAATCGTTAACGACTTCCGAATAGAAAGACCCTTTGCTTAACGAATAATCAACCCCTGTCATGGTCTTTATCCCTGACAGTATATTTTTCATATCTTCGAAATATTTTAGGCTATTTTCGGAATTAACACCTCTGATACTTCCTTCAACATGGGAGTTCCCTGGTAGAATGTTGATCGCGCTACCTGCACTTACTTTACCAACGCCGATTACAAAAGGTTCCATGGGATTTTTTGGAAGTTTATCCAGCACATCTAAAAATATGCGAAGGGCGTTTAATGCATTTTTAGATTGATGGGGAAAGGCAAGATGTGAAGAAACACCTTCAAAATCCACAAAGAACTCAAGGGCTGAAGCAAAAAGCGTACCACGCGTTGAAGCGATGGTCCCCAGGGGGAAGTCATCGTTGACGTGTAGGGCGAAAGCCGCTTTTATATTGAATTTATCCAATATTCCACTTTCGATGACCTTTTGGGCTCCACCCTTTGATTCTTCTGCAGGTTGAAATAAAAATATTATATTTTTTTTTACTTTATTTTTTATTACGTTGATAAAAAAACCATACAAGATAGCAATATGAACGTCATGACCACATGCGTGCATGTATTCGTTTTTTGATTTGAAATCAACGTCGGTCTTTTCTTTTATATTTAAAGCATCGATATCTGCCCTAAAAAGAAGGTACTCATCGCCACTGTCGCCATTATACTCAACAATAAGCCCTGTTTTTAGAGGTCTATACACGTTAATATCAACATTGTAAAAGGAAGCGGCTTCTTTTATGGTTCTTTCCAATAATTCTGTAGTTTGATACTCTTCAAGAGATAATTCTGGATTCTCATGTATTTTATGTCTCAATTCGTACGGTGAAAGGATCATTTTAAAACCTTCTCTAATTTTGTCAACATCTTTTCGATATCGTTATATTCAATATTTAAAGGAGGCAGTAGACGAATCACACTATTATGGAGTACATTCAACAAAAGGCCCTCTTGTAGACCTTTTTCCCTCATTTGAGGGGCCTCTTCTTTTAACTCTATGCCAATCATCAAACCTTTGCCTCGAACTTCTTTTACTTTTTCAAAATTTTTCTCTCTTAAATATTGCATTATGTAATTTCCTTTTTCTTCAACATCTTTCAGAAGAGAAGGAATGTTTTCCACAACGAACCTAGCTCCCGCAAGGGCTACAGGATTTGGAGCAAAAGTTGAGCCGTGTTCTCCTTTTTCAAAAGCCTGAGATAGATTTTCAAGAAATATCGTACCCCCCAAAGGTATGCCACCGCCTATGGATTTCCCAATGGTTATAATATTAGGAGATAGCCCAAAATGCTGATATGAAAAAATTTTTCCCGTTCGCCCAAGCCCGGCTTGAACCTCATCGCAGACTAAAATAAAATTATATTTCTTTTTTAAGTCCTCTATCAGAGATGCAAATTCTGGTTTGATTGATACTATTCCGCCTGATCCCAGAATCGGTTCTACAAAAACAGCCAACGTTTCTTCTCCAAATAGATCGAAGTATCTACTTAAATCTTCAACATCGTTATACTTCAGTTCTATAGTGTTGGGAAGCAAAGGTTCAAAGGGCTTTCTTAGATCTTTAAAACCGTTTATAGAAAGTGCACCTAAAGTTCTACCGTGAAAACCATTCTCGAAGAAAACGATCTTATTCCTTCTATCTGTTGCTCTTTTTTTAATAGCTTTTAAAGCAGCCTCTGTTGCCTCTGCTCCAGAATTACTGAAGTAAACTGTACCATTCTTCCCCGTGAAATTAACTAGTTTTTCTGATACGAAAATGGCATCTTCATCGAGAAAAAAATTAGAGGTGTGCATATATCTATCCATCTTTTCCTTCAAAGCTTGTAACAAAGATGGGTGAGAATGTCCAAAACTCATTACTCCTATTCCAGCAAATGTGTCCATAAACGCCTTCCCAGTTTTATCGTAAATGTAACAACCTTCCGCTCTATCAATTTTTATTGGAAACGGATTGTAGACTTTTAGTAGGCTCATAAATCAAACTCCTTTGCTAAACTTTCAACAGCTTTTTGTTTATACTCTTTTGGAATCAAACATGAAATTTTTATTTCCGAAGTAGTCACCAAAAAAATAGGGATATCTTCAATAGCCTTAAAAAACCGGGAAGCCACCCCTCTTGCCTTTTTCATACCTATTCCGACTACTGAGATTTTAACTAAATCATTTTTAAAATCGATAAAATTCTCTTGATAATTTTTAATGGATTCATTTAAAAGTTCTCTAAAATTATCGATTACACTGTCTACGATGCTGAAAGAGATATCAACTTTTTCATTATTTTTTATAATGGATATCATATCAATGTTTAAGTTTTTGTTGGCGGCGATTTCAAAAATTTTATTAATAAAAAAATGGCCCGTTGGAAGATTAAAAATAGTAACTTGGGTTTGATTTTCATCAACACTTAAGCCTGTTACAACAGGTTCTTCTATATATTCGTTGTAATTATCGACCACGTAACTTCCCTCCTCATCTGAAAAAGACGATGCACAGTATAACTTCACATTAAACTTTTTAGCGATTTCTACCGACCTTGGGTGCAATACTTTTGCTCCTAAAGCCGCCATTTCTAGCATCTCATCGTAAGTAACGTACTTTAATTTTTTTGCTTGGGGATAAATCTTTGGATCAACGGTATAAATACCGGCAAAATTACTGTAAATTTCACATTTAACGTTTAGAGAAGCGGCTAAAGCCACTGCGGAAGTATCAGAACCCCCTCTTCCCAAGGTTGTTAAATCTCCCTCTTCTGTAACACCTTGAAATCCTGTAATAACTAAAACATCGTTGTTTGTAAGGTTTTTGTGGATTGTTTCTTTGTTTATTGCTTTGATCTGAGCCTCATTATAGTCAGAAGTAGTTAATAATCTTAATTGAAAGGCATTCATGGATTTTGATTTGATACCTCTATCGTTCAACATCATCGATAACAGCGAGGCACTGATCTGTTCTCCTGTAGCTAAAAGCATATCCAATTCTCGTGGCTCAGGATTTTTAACTGTTTCTTTAGCTAATGATATCAATCTATTTGTGGTCTCTCCTCTTGCAGAAACCACAACTAATACTTTAAACCCTTCTTCTACTTTGTTACATATTCTCTTGGCAACATTGTTCAACCTTTCAGAATCTGCAAGAGAACTTCCTCCATACTTTTGAACTATCAATTTCATAAGTAATCCACCCCGGTAAATTTATATAAATAAATTATTTCAAATTTCTAAGTCCTTCTACAAGTTGCGTTTTGGCTTTTGTTTTATCGTCAACCTTCTTAATGAATTTCGCAGGAACTCCGGCTATCACAGAGTAAGGTTCGACATCAGAAATTACAACAGAACCTGCACCGATTATTGATCCCTGACCTACTTTGACCCCTTCTAATACCACTGCGTTAGCTCCAATGAGAACATTATCCTCAATCACCACTGGTTGAGCACTCGGTGGTTCTATTACTCCTGCTATAACTGCTCCTGCACCAATATGGCAATTTTTACCTATTTGAGCCCTTCCTCCTATAACAACGTTCATATCTATCATGGTGTTTTCTTTAATACAAGCTCCTATATTGATAACGGCACCCATCATAATAACACAACCGTCGCCTATCTCTACAAAATCCCTTATTATAGCACCTGGTTCTATTCTCGCGTTGTATTTAGACAAATCTGCCAAAGGTATAGCTGAATTCTTTCGATCTCTTTCTATCCTGTAATTAATTATAGAATCTTTATTATTCTCATAAATTGTTTTGAAATCTTCTTCTTCGCAAAACAAGATTCCGAATTCATTGTTACCGTAAAATTCTACATTGGAAAAATCTATTTCTTTGAGGTTACCTTTAAGGTATACCTTTAAAGGATTCTTTTTCTTTGAGTTTGCTATTAAATTTATTATTTCTTCGGTGTTCATGATGACCTCCTATTAATTGTTTTAGCGCCCTTTCGCCCCGCTCCCCACCCATTTTAAGGAAGGGACCTGCGGTCCCTTAGACCCTAGTGGGGGAGGGCTCCGCCCTGTGACCCTTTTAAAGCAATTTTTTGTAGGTTTTTTGTAAAGCTGTGCTTAGATTTTGTTAGCGCCCTTTCACCCCGCTCCCCCCCATAAGGAAAGGCCTTAACCCGCTTAAATTACATCTGTAAAGGTAAAATACCCATTCTTTTTATTGGTTACAAACTCTGCGGACTTAAGGACCCCTTCCGCGAAAGCTCTTCTTGATAAAGCCCTATGAGAAATACTGAGAACTTCGCCCAAGTTCGCCATGTACAATACATGATCCCCTGCTACATTTCCCAATCTTAATGAGCTTATAGGTACATCTTTATCCAAGCTTTCTTTTATCATCTTGGCTGTTCCAGAAGGCTTATCTTTTTTAAATCTATGATGTGTTTCAACTATCTCAATATCCCACCCGTCGATTTTATCTTTCAAAAAGTCCACCATCTTTAGAAACAATTGTATGCCGATCGAAAAGTTGTAGCTTTGAACTACAGGTACATCTTTAGCTAAAGCCTTTAAAGCTTCAATCTGCTCATCTCGAAGCCCTGTTGTTCCAATGATCAATGGAACTTTAAATTTTTTCACGTAATCTTCAGTTTTTTCAAAAACTTCGGGAAGTGAAAAATCGATAATAATTTGGGGGGGTTCTTGAAAATACTCACCATCTTTATCGTATCCCCAGACAAATTCATGATTCTTTTCCTCAAAGAGGTCTTTTATTTCTTTTCCCATTCGTCCTTTGTATCCGACTATGCCTATCTTCATAGTAAATTCAACCTTTCCATCTCTTCTTTTAGAAGTTTCTCTGTTTCTTGACTTGCTTTCACCAACGGTAATCTCACGACATTTTCGCATAAACCTAACAAAGAAACGGCGTATTTGACAGGAATGGGGTTGACCTCTTTGAATAAAAGTTTGTTGAGTTTCATGAATTGATTGTTTAATTTTCTTGCCTTTTCTAAATCGTTGTTAAGAATGCTATGAGTCAATTCAACGAAAGGTTTTGGGGCAACATTAGACGTAACCGAGATAAGTCCATCTCCTCCTAAGCTCATTATAGGAAGCACTTGATCATCGTTTCCGGAAAATACCTTTAGAGAATCTGGCTTTATTGAAAATAATTCTACTATTTGTGATATATTACTGCTCGCCTCTTTCACCCCTATTACATTTTTACAGTTTTCGTGGATAGAAACGGCTGTTTCTGGATTTATATTCATGCCAGTTCTCGAAGGAACGTTGTACATTATTATGGGTAAAGTTGTTCTTTCAGAGATGTATTTAAAATACTCTACCAATCCTTTTTGTGTGCTCTTATTGTAGTAAGGGGTGACGATTAATAAACCATCTGCACCAGCACTTTCCGCCAGTTTATTGTTTTTCAAAACGTGATTCACGTTGTTTGTCCCCGTTCCAACAATAACGGGAACTTTTTTATTGACAATTTCTACTACGGTGTTGACTATTTTTTCTCTTTCTTCCTCTTCAATAGCAGGTGCTTCTCCAGTAGTTCCTAAAACTATTAAACTGTCAACACCGTTATCAAGCTGATATTTAACAAAAGATCTTAGTGAATTATAATCGACGTTCATTTCTTTGTCGAAAGGTGTGATAATAGCTGTTCCAACACCAGTAAACATTTGGGATTCCTCCTTTAAAGTTTTATATCTCTGTTTATAGCGCCCTTTCACCCCGCTTCCCACCCGTTTTAGGGAAGGGACCTGCGGTCCCTTAGACCCTGGTGGGGGGCTTCGCCTTGTGACCCTTTTAAGACCAAAATCTTACTTTTGAGATGCGATTTTTCTCAGTTTGTTAAGTAAGTTGCACTTAGATTTTTTTAGCGCCTATTCCCCGCTCTCCACCCGTTTTAAGGAAGGGATCTGCGTCCCTTTAACCCAGCTTGTCTACCATTATGGAAGGGACCTGCAATTCTTAAAATCTGCTCCCCACCCCATAAGGAAATGCAGCCTGTCTTACAATAGAATTAGAAATCGAAAGTTGCAAAGTAATCATCCAACGTTTCGGCCCTTCTTATCATTTTGAATTCTTTATCTTTGGTGAGCAAATACTCAGCGGATCTTAATTTTCCGTTATAGTTATATCCCATGGAGTATCCATGTGCACCGACATCATGAAAAACTAAGACGTCTCCTCGTTCCAATTTTGGTAATAATCGATCTGTTGCGAGTTTGTCGTTATTTTCGCATAACGATCCCACTACATCGTACAACTCTGTTTTTTCATCAGAGTTTTTATTTAAAACCGTTACATGATGATAAGCCTTGTACATAGCGGGTCTCAGTAAATTTGCAGAGTTAGCGTCAATTCCAGCGTATTTTTTGTAAGAATCTTTTATATGCAAGACTTTTGTAATGAGGTAACCATTAGGACCCGTGATGTATCTCCCATGCTCCATATATATCTTTGGAGGTTTTAGTCCATTTTCCAGTAAAATATCCTCATACATTTTTTTTATTTGACGTGATATGTAGTATATATCAAGTTCCTTTTCTTCCGGTTTATAAGGTATACCAAAACCGCCGCCGAGATTTATGAAATCAAAATCTATCCCTAATTTTTTATGCACTTCCACAGCGGTTTCAAAAAGAAATTGGGCGACTTTTATGATATTTTGAGGGTTCAATTCGTTTGAGATCAACATCGCATGCAATCCGAATCTTTTAACCCCATAATCTTTGAGTCTGGCGAATCCGTTTATAAGATCCTTTTTTGGCACTCCAAATTTTGATTCCTTTAAATTCCCTATTATCTCGTTCCCAAAATCCCCGCCTGGATTGTATCTGATGGATATTAAATCAGGCAACGTATGCTTTTCTTTTAATAAATCAATGTGACTTACATCGTCAAGATTCAAAATGGCGTTTAAAGATAAAGCCTTTTCATACTCTTGCAATGGGGTATCATTGGATGTAAAGAGGATCTCACTATTCACGAATCCGCTTTTTTCTGCAGCCACCAGTTCAGCCATTGAGCTACAATCTACTCCACAACCTTCTTCTTTTGTGATCTTTAATATATGGGAATTAGGGGTTGCCTTCACAGCAAAAAACTCTTTGAAATCAACCCAAGAAAAGGCATCTTTTAATGTTTTTATTCTATTTTTTATACCTTTTTCATCGTAGAGATAAAAAGGTGTTTGTACGTTCTTTAAGAGGTTATTTATCTCTGTCACTGAAAAGGGAAGTTCTTTTCTCAATCCCTGCACCTCAATTCAATTCCCTGTGTTTTTGCAATATTCTAATCGCATTGGTAGCAGCCCCAACTCTTATATTATCCGCTACAACCCACATTAAAAAAGTTTTTTCTTCGACTTTTCTTATTCTAGAGACAAATGTAATATCACTTCCCGCAACTTCTATGGGCGTGATTTTATCCTCGTTGTACTCGACGTTTGGAGTTGATTCAACCAATTTTATTATCTCATCAACAGAAAAATCCAACTTTGTTCTGAAGAAAATCGATTCAGAATGTCCGTAGAGCACAGGCACTCTAACGGTAGTTGGAAATATTTTCATCTCTTTATCAGAAAAAATTTTTCTAGTTTCGTTTATCATCTTTTCTTCTTCAAAAGTAGACCCATTCTCTTTTTTTTCTCCTATCAATGGTATAACGTTGTTCTTTATAACCCTTGGAAAATGTTTCACTTCGTTTATCCCTTTTTCTTGGTTTAAAAGTTCGATTATACCCTTGTTTCCAGCGCCAGATACTGCCTGATATGTAGAGACAACTATCTCTTTTAAACCTAGCTCACGATGGATGCCGTTAAGGGCCAAAACCATTTGAATAGTTGAACAGTTGGGGTTTGCAATTATTCCTTTATAATTTTTCAACAACTCTGCATTAATTTCAGGAACAACAAGTGGAATCGTTTCGTCCATCCTAAATTGTGAAGAATTGTCTATAACAACATTTCCAGATTTTTGTGCTATGGGAGCGAATCTTTTTGACACCGAGGCACCAGCCGAGAAAAAAAGGTAATCAAACTTCTCTTTCATATTCTCTTTTTGCAGCTTTTCCACGGTGTATCTTTTAAAACCGACCTCGATCTCTTGCCCTTGAGACCTTTCCGATGCAAACAAACGCAATTCGGAAATTTCGTTTATTAGTTTGTATTCTTCAAATAACTTTAAAAATGTTCTTCCTACCTCACCGGTAGCTCCTACAACTCCAACTTTCAAAAAAAGCACCTCCAAAAAAATCGAAGACCTCTCACAGTGGAGAGGTCTTAATAATAAGAAAATATTTTTTCTCATTTTCAGCGGCTCTCCACGTTCTTCACGTGACAGTTATGTAGGTGTTCCCCACATACCCAGAAGTCAGAAGATGAGGGCTTTCTTCTTACTTCTTCGGCAACCTCGCCTTTCGCTTCTTCTAAAATACCCTCTACAAACAGAAGAAGCTACTCTTCTCGGTTGCGCCTCCGCTTTAAATAATTAACTTTGTTATAAGATAACATATTCAAATAACACAAAGAATAACAAAAAGTTACTTTTTGATTATTGTTGAAATTATTGTTTTAGTTTATTCCAAGCATACTATCTATTTTGTTTTTATCAAAACCGATTATATAATGATTTCCAATTTGAATTACCGGTGTCCCCATTTGATGAGTTCTTCGCACTAATTCTTCTGCCGCTTTTGCATCTTTTGAAACATCAACTTCTTTAAATTTTATTCCTAAACCTCTAAAATACGATTTGGCTTTTCTGCACCAAGGACAACTTGGAGTTGTATAAACCTTTATCTTTACATGTTGCATGTTGTTCTTCCACCTCCTATACCCTATATAGGTATTTTTTATTATAATAACAGAATTTTATAATATTTCTTTTAAGAAGAAGTAAATATAATTTTGTAAAATAGAGATATATAAATATCAATTTCACGTTTAAAACACGAGGTGATGAACAACGGACTATATTTTTAATTATCCTAAAACCCCAATAAATTACAAAGTAAGAGATGAAAACGATTATTCTGTTTATACTTTCGACACGGTATATACTGACCCTATCTACAAAGAGAACGAAACTCAGGTCATTCATATGTTTAAACCAGAACAAAAAGTTAAAGGAGATATAGTCTTTCTGCACGGTATTGGACCCAACAACGTTCCATACCTTGAATGGTACGGGAGGTATTTTAAGAAATTTGGCTACAGAACAAGTGTTGTGATCCTTCCTTACCATCTAAGTAGAAAACCAAATGATATAGAAGATGGTGACCCTTATTATTCACCCGAGCCAAAGGAATGCACCATACTTTTTCACAATTCTGTAAAAGACGTTCGAAGGACAATAGATTTACTTGAAACCTTCGATGATTTTTCCGAAAATCACTTGTACTTAATGGGGGTATCTTTTGGAGGAATCATTGGTACAATGGCTTTAGCTCTCGATAAGAGGATTAAAAAAGGAATCTTGATGATCACAGGTGGGAATTGGAGATGGATAAACTTTTACTCACCATATACGGAAAAAGTCAGGGAAAGATACGCAAAAGAAAAAAATTCTTTTGGTTGTGATTCCGAGGAGTTTTGTAAAAAATTTAGAAGTGATGCGGCAAACTTTGTAAAAAATAATATCAATTCTATAGATGATATATTCCAAAAAACACCTATCACTTGTTATCATTACGACTCTCTGAGTTATGCTAAGTTCGTTAATCAACCTGTCCTTTTTATAAAAGCTCTTTTCGATAAGATCATGCCACATAAAGCCACAAATGACCTTCAACATTTATTACCAAATAAAAAAGTGAAAAGTTTATTGGCAGGACATAAATCAAGTTATATATTCAAAAGAATCGTGGGGCGTTGGGTGATTAATTTTATAGAAAAAGACCAACCCCAAGAGATTTGGGAGAAAAGTAATAAAAGAGAAGAAGTTTTAGAATCAAACCGTTAGATCCAAAGTTAATCCTAAAATAAACTCCAAATCTAAAGAAGAGCTGTTACTTTTATAAATTTCTAAAGAGTGAAGGGTGTTGAGTAACTTTTTTATTTTTTCAGGGTCTGTTTCGGCTCTTAATTCATTCATTATTTTTTGAATTTCTTTTTCGATCCTTTGCTTTATATCTTCCGTTTCGTTGACTTTTTTCTCTGTATTTTGCAGTTCATAAGCGGAATCTTGTGGAGTACTTTTGCTTATTTCTTTTCTATACAGAATAACAGCTTTAGATTTTCCTCCAACGGCGGCCAAAAAACCCCCTCTTCTTTTAAGATTAAGGTCGATGTCTGTATATATAACAATTCCACCTTTTTTCAGAGCCTGAGATTTAAATTGATTTATATTTCCCAACTCATGGGCCGCCACCCTAAGTATACTCAAAGATGCAGGAGAACTATTAGACAACCCTGGTTCACCTGGGTCTAATTTGTAGCCCAAGTATGGGTTAAAATTCTCTGGTTTGATGGAATCAATCATAAAATCACCTTTCTCTTGGAGGGATAGAGACGAATAAAGGATCTTACATTTTACTGATTGAGATAAAAAAAGATTGTATAGTAAACTTACATCACAAAGAGATAAAGATCAATAAAGGTTTGTATGCCTATATAGGTTCTGCTATGAAAAACCTCTACCAAAGAGTGGGTAGACATATGACTTTCAAAGAGAAATTATACCAAAAACATTGGCATATAGACGGTATTTTAGAAAACAAAGCAAACAAAATAATATTTATCGCTATACTACCTTCAGATAAACGCCTTGAAGAAGATATCTCCAAAGAATTTGCCCAGAAATTTCAGTTTATTGAAGGTTTTGGTGCATCTGATTTAACTGTAAAATCAAATCTTTATCTCATTGATAATATCGACTATTTTTTTGAAATTATTAAAAACTTTATTCTCTAAGGATAGTCTTAATCGTCATTCTTATTCTTACTTCATCTATTATATCGAAAACAATATCAATTTTACCTTTTTCCGAGTTGTTTTTTAAATTTTGATAATTTCCTTCTATTTGCATTTCATCTATTTCGATATTGGGTGTAGACATACTCAAGTTAACGATTTGTTTGTCTTTACTGAAGTTTTTCACACTGATCAAAAGGTTTACTATTCGGGAATTTGCCGATTTAACTTCAACATCAGACAATTTTTCTATTTTATATTGTACATCCCAACTCTCACCTAAGTTTATCTTGAACGTGTCTCCAACGGGAGTATCATTAATGTACGCTAACTTTATTGGAAAACTTTCACTATCGAATTCCTCATGGATCCAAACCTTTCCCGAAGGTAACTCTATTCCTAAACCATTGTATTTCGTGTTTTCTACGTGTCTGATTATCTCGGTTTTTGTATAATTTGTTATATTGGTGTACAAAGAAAAATTAATTACGTTTCTGTCTTCATATGACAATATATCGTTTTGGGATATCCTAACGTTCATTAAACTATTTTGAAAATTGACTCTTCCGAGATTCATTGTATAAGTTTGACTTAGAATTGCTTCTTGTGCAACTATTTCAAAATCATCTTCACTTGCCATACGTGTGTTACTCAATAACTTTGTACTCTCTAAGTAATCACGAGGAGACAAGTTAAGATATTCGTTGACTAAGTATAGATTGGTTTGCCCAACAGGAACACCGTTGATTTGAACGTTTTTGCTGAAAGTTCCGTCATTTTTCATTTCATAGATAATTTCCCATGAACCCTCTCCCTTTAAAGCAATTACGGCGTTCTTAGGGTTTTTCAATAAAATTTGAGTAGGGGGTTGAATCTTATCTTTATTCTTTTCATCGGTAACGCACCAACGATTTAATTGAGGATTGAAAAATAGAATTTCATTTGTTCCAACAATCTTGTAAATGTCCTCATCTATAGCTTCGATAGATTTTTGAGTGTAATCTTCCAATGAAGTGATCTTAAAAGGGAAATGTTGATACACCTTTTTGAGTTCCCAAGAATCCACTCCACTGATCCAAAGCACGTCAAAACCCTCAGGAACAAGGAATGAGGTTTCGTTAGAAACTGTATAGAACAGTTGAACATCTTTAAAGATAAAGGTATAATTCTCAGAAAGAACCGTTATACTTAAAAAAACGATGAGCATAAAAAATACATACATTTTCTTCATGAAATTCATCTCCTTTTTATTGAATATGATATTTTTCAACTAGATCATCTAGTATCTCTCTAGCAATAGGTGCTGCACCAGTGGATCCCATCCCTCCATTTTCTATAATGACCACAATCGAGTACTGTGCGTTATTTGCTGGTAAAAAACCAGCGAACCATGAATGAGCAGGCTTTCCACCTCCTACTTCTGCGGTACCTGTCTTTCCGGCTACCGTTATGGGGAAATCGCTAAAAGACTGATAAGCAGTACCTTCTTCACCAGGTGGTCCACTGAATGAAGTTACTTCTATCATACCCTTGTAAATGTATTTCAGATATTCTGTGTTCATTTCGTATGAGTCTCTAAGTAAAGGCACATTTTTATTTATAATATTTCCAAAAACATCTTCTTCTCTTTTAAATAAGCTGAATTGATAATATTCTCCTTCTGTAGCTAGAATATTATATATTCTTAGAATTTGAAGTGGAGTCATCGTGACGTAACCTTGACCTATATACGTTAATAATGTTTCTCCCGGATACCATATGGTATCAAATTTCTCATAT
The DNA here is from genome assembly GCF_002895605.1 of Petrotoga miotherma DSM 10691. Classification (GTDB taxonomy): domain Bacteria; phylum Thermotogota; class Thermotogae; order Petrotogales; family Petrotogaceae; genus Petrotoga; species Petrotoga miotherma. The sequence continues at coordinate 29,446 of NZ_AZRM01000065.1, read as the reverse complement.
TTCCAAGATGGATCTGGAAAAATCCCAACTTTTTCATTTGGTATTTCTATACCCGTTTTAGAAGTAATATCAAATCTATCGACAACACTTTTTAAATAATCTATCCCCAAATTTTCTCCAAGCCAATAATAATAAGAGTTAACCGAGGCTCTCAAGGATTTCACCAAATCGGTTTCACCATGACCTAAAGTGTACCAATCGTAATAAGATGCGATAATGTTACCTTGAGAGTTTTTTAAATCGTATCTTCCAGTCGAATTTATGGTTGCTTGTGGAGATATACCCCCTTCAAGGGCAGCATATGCAACAAAAGGTTTTATAATAGACCCGGGTGGGTACAATGCAGATGTAGCTCTATTTAACAAAGGCATATTATTATCATTCAAAATTCTTTGAAACTCTAAATTACTCATTCCTTGAGCAAACAAATTAGGATCTACGGAAGGATAACTAACTAAGACTAATATTTCTCCGGTTTTTGGCTCGGAGATTATCACCGAACCATTGTAGTTGTTTTCTTTTAAATAATTGTATGCCTTTATCTGTAAATCTAAATCTAATGTCAAATAAATATTGTTTCCATTAATAGAATGTGCGTTGGCTATAGTAGGTGAAACGGATTCATTTGTTGCAATATTGATCATTTTGTACCCGGGCTGACCCTGTAATTTTTTATCAAACACCAATTCCAATCCTGACCTTGGAGTACCTTCATTGTCAACATAACCTAAGACATGGTATAAAGATTCGTGGGCATACTTTCTTATATACCTTTCTTCAACTTGTAGATTTTTGTCAATACTGGCTATCTTTTGGGCTGTTACCGAATTTATTTCTAAATTCACTCTTTTTTGAAAATTTAATTTATCTATTATAGTATACGGATTATCCACTACATCTTTTAGAACTTGGTACAATTCAGCTTCTGTTTCTTCACTCAACGTTCCTCCTAAATTCGTTAAATTATATATCCTTTGGTTCCATGCCAACAAATTCCCATTTCTATCGTATATATTTCCTCTTTTAGGAGAATCTTTTACAATTCTTGTTGATAACTCTTGAACTTCCATTGAATATTTATCCCATTTTAAAATCTGTAATTGAAATGATCTAGCAAAAAGTAATATAATACCCAGAAAAAATAAAGAAAACAATATTTTAACTCTTTTTTCTTTCATCCAAAACCAGCCTCATGTTCATAAAATATAATACAAAGATGATTATCATGTCCAAGAAAAAAGGATAAAGAGAAGAAGTAATGACACTCATATACAATGACAAAACGCCTGCGTATATCAATGCTTTAATTAAAGTCATTTCCAACTGATGTAAGAAAAAGTTGATGAGAAGGAATATAGCGAAAAATATTATCGCGAGGAATCCCAATTCAAACCTTGAATTGAAATAAAAAATAGTATATATAAAAACGAAAAAAAGAAGTCTATGGTCATCTTTTTCAAGATTTGACACATATAAGACAATTATAGGAAAGACAAAAAAAATAATTTCTCCAAGCCACCTATCAAATGAAGCGGTAATTAGAGCTAATAAAAAATAAATCAAATACATCATATATTCTCACTTCTTCTGTTTAGTAAGGAAAAAAGTACACTAAAAAATCATCAATCACCAGAGGGTTGAAAAGATAAAGGTCTCCATATTTAGAAACAATTTCACCTGATAAAAATATACCTTCTTTTTCTACACTCTTTACATAAGCCGGAAGATCTATGTTTAGATGTTCTTTCATTACAACATTATAATTATCAGGTATTTCGACCAATAAATTGCCTTTATCTTCTTTTATTAAAACATCTACAACCCCTATTTTTCCAAAAAATTGTTGGTTCCCCCAACCTAATTTTCTCACCACTACTCTATCTGAGAATGTATTTTCAACAAAACCCAAAAGATTTCCATCTGTAGAAACAGCTAAATAACCTTTTTCTAAATTACTTCCATTGTTCGTTAAAACGTTAAAAGAACGATTTGTTTCGCTCAAAATTACGCCTCGAGGGATCGTTAAATCTATATTTTCACTGCTTTTACTTTCAATTATATAAAGAGGCTGTTTTTTGAGTTCATCTAAGATACTAGAAATTTTTTCAGCGCTTACATTCCTTTCTGAAATTTTGGAATGAAACAGTGAAAAAACCATATCAAACGGGTATGTTAGCGGATCTAAAATACCACCTAAGTTCTCAAAAGTATTAAATAATATTGAAATAAAGATCAAAATTACTAAAAATAATATCCCAAAATATCTCATATTAAGCTTTTTGAGATATACTTTTTATAAGATTAATCTTGTCAATAACCATTCCAGCCCCTCTAGCCACACAAGTTATTGGATCATCCGCTATTACAACTCTTATCAACGTTTCTTTTTCTAGCAACTCCTTTATACCTTTAATCATCGCTCCTCCACCAGCTAAAAATATACCTCTATTAACAATATCATACAACAGTTCGGGTGGGGTTTCTTCAATGGCCAATTTAATATTTTCAACTATCTTGGAAACCGGAACTCGCATCGCGTTTCTTATCTCTGAGCCTGTGATCGTAACACTCTTTGGAAGTCCAGATAGAACGTCTAAGCCTATCACTTCCATGCTTAAATCATTGTACTGAGGGCTATCAAAAACATTACCAATTTCAATTTTTATCCTCTCAGCGGTTTTTTCTCCTATTACCATATTGTATTTTGATTTTATGTGATTGATAATTTCTTGATCGATCAGATCTCCCGCTACCCTTATAGATTTGGATAATACAATATTTCCTAATGAAATTACAGCTATTTCTGTGGTACCTCCACCTATATCCACAATCATATTACCGGATGGTTCTTCCACATCTAAACCAGCGCCAATAGCCGTTGCCATAGCTTCTTCAATTAAAAAAGCTTTACTAGAACCGGCATCCAAAGCAGCTTCTCTTAAAGCATTTCTTTCTACTTGAGTTGCATCTGTAGGTATACCCACAACTACAGATGGTTTAAAAAAGCTAAAACCATTCATTGCTGTGTTTATAAAGTACTTAAGCATAGTCATAGCAACATTATAATCTGCTATTACACCCTCTTTTAGTGGTCTAACGGCGATTATATTAGCAGGTGTTTTTCCAATCATTTTCTTAGCTTCTTTTCCTACTTTAAGCAACTCTGACGTTTCTTTATTGATAGCAATAACAGAAGGTTCATTTAGAATTATCCCTTTACCTTTCATATAAACTAAGGTGTTTGCTGTTCCCAAATCGATACCAAGATAAGGCCTCAAATACGATCGCATTATATAAAAGTCCTCCTTAAAAGTATATTATGCTCTCTTTAGAAACTCTAAAAACTGTGTTAGCGCCCCTTCGCCCCGCAGCCCACCCATAAGGAAAAAGAAGGTAAGGTTTCGCTCCGATGCCCGCCCATAAGGAAAAAGAAGGTAAGGTTTCGCTCCGATGCCCACCCATAAGGATAATAAGGGTTTGCCTTTCCCTTCTGCAGCATACACATTTTATTTAGAATATTCCTAATCAGCTAACTAATAATTAGTATAACACAAACAACTCATTATTGATGTTGTGGAAACATAAATGTAAATTCTCGTAATTGACAAATATAAAATAAAAATTTATAATATTAACCGACTTGTTTAATTAACTGTGCATTTTTGAAAGTTTATTGGAGGAACCTTGAATGCAAATAGGTGAAAAGATAAAAAGTCTTAGAATAATGAGAAACATGACCCAAGAGGAACTCGCAACTAGATCTGATTTAACAAGAGGTTTTATTTCCCAAGTTGAAAGGGATTTAGCTTCCCCAACTGTTGAAAATTTGGAAATGATACTAAGAGCCTTAGGAACAGATTTGAAAGATTTTTTTTCAAATCTTGAAAATAAGGAAAAGATTGTTTTCACAAAAGAAGATCGAATACCTATATATGATACACCAAAAGGAGTTAAAGAAGAACTTCTTTTAACAACGTCGGAACCAAAAAATATAGAACCTTCTTTGGTAGTTTTGCAACCAGGTTGTTCAACTGATATCGAAAAACCCCACGAAGGTGTAGAGTTAGGATATGTGATTGAGGGGGAAATAGAGTTATACCTCAACAAAGAAGTTTATCTAGTACGTAAAGAGGAAACTTTTTTTTATTCAGCCAATAAGAAACATTTCATAAAAAATAAAAGTACTTCAAAAACAGCAACTCTAATATGGATAGAAATATTTTAAAGGAGGATTGAGAGATGGCAAAATCCCTAGGAAGACATTTAATATCAGAATTATACGATTGCGATGAAGAGATACTAAACGATGTTCAACAAATAGAATATTTAATGAAAAAAGCAGCCATTGAATCGGGGGCAACAATAGTTACTTCTACATTTCATAGATTCTTACCACATGGGGTAAGTGGAGCAATAATTGTTTCTGAATCTCATTTGGCAATACACACTTGGCCTGAATATAATTATGCTTCTTTAGATATATATACTTGTGGAGATTCTGTCGATCCATGGAAAGCTTTTTACTATTTGAAAGATGCTTTAAATTCAAAAAGACAGGAGAGTCAAGAATTTAAGCGAGGAGTCTTTTCTACTATTGGAATTCCTGAAAATTCCGCACATAAAGTTGAGGTGAGTTGATGGCTGAAAATAATTATACCTTTCCACATACTATTTTTACCGAGTATGATAAAGCACATAATGTGGGAGTCTTTACAGAAACAACTAATCATATTTATACCGAGCAAACAGAATATCAAAGAATAGATATATACGAAACCCCCGCGTTTGGAAAACTATTCTCGTTAGATGGAGTCATTATGACGAGAGATTCAGATGAATTTGTTTATCATGAAATGATCTCACACGTTCCTTTGTTCATACATCCTAATCCCAAGAAGGTTTTGATAATCGGTGGAGGGGATGGAGGAACTGTCAGAGAAGTATTGAAACATGATTCAGTAGAGAAAGTTGTTCTTTGTGAATTGGATAAAAAGGTTGTAGAAGCTGCTTTAAAGTATTTACCTAACATTTCTTATGAGTTAAAAAATCCAAAGGTGGAATTGGTTTATGAAGATGGGAGTAAATTCGTTTCTCAATTTAAAGATGAATTCGACGTTATATTGATTGATTCCACAGATCCCACCGAAGGTGAAGGAGGACTACTTTTCACTGAAAAGTTTTATCAAAATTGTTTTGAAGCCTTGAATGAAAACGGAGTTTTTTCCGCACAAACCGAGGAGCCTTTTTTAAAGAAAGAATGGATGGTAAGAGCGTATAGGAGAATCAGCAATACCTTCAATATAGCACGATTGTATATGGGTTATGTACCTCAATATATGCCGGGTACGTGGACATGGACGTTTGCCTCAAAAAATTTGGATCCAATAAAAGATTTTGACCCTGAAAAAGTTAAAGAGTTTAATAAAGAACTTAAATACTACGATGAAGAAGTACATGTTGCATCTTTTTCTCTACCTGTTTTTGTAAAAAAATTAATTAGTGAATTCAGTAAATAATGACGGACAATTGTCCGTCTATTTTTCTAAAACAATCAAACTACGTATATATTTGTCTTATTATATATTTTTTCTAGTTCTGAATAGACGAATTCGATCATTTCACTTTTTAATTCCTCAGGGTAGGTAGATACACCATTTGTGGTTTGATAAGGAAAAAATGCAATCGGGGATTTAAAAAACTTTTTAAATCTTTTTAGATAGTCAACTGGTATTCTAAATACTCCTAGTGTAATTGCGTTAATCTTTTTTAGGTTAATTTTTTTAGATATCGAGTTAATAAACTCCTTGTATTTCTCTTGCCAATTTTCTCCTATATAAAGTATAGGATCCAACGCTAAATTGATTTTCCACCCTTTTTGTAGCAATTGAGATATAGCCAGTAACCTTCTTTCTAAAGAGGGGGTGTTTTTTTCATATTTTTCTATTGCTTCCTGTGGTGATATGCTCCATGTAATGATCAAATTTTCTAATGGAGAGTAATTCAGGAATTTTTTATAATTGGTTGATTTAGTGCGGATTTCTATAGTTATCAGAGGGTTTGCCTCAGCAAAATCTATCCATTCTTTTAAAAATGGATAGATTCCTTCAAAAAGAAGGATGTCTGAATCATACGATATACTTAGATAAATTTTTCCTTGACCCCGTTCGGGGCGTTCTTTAATCTCGTTTATCAATCTGCTTATTTCATGAAAGTAATCTGAGAGATTAACAAAGAATAAAATGTGGGAAGAGAAGTTCATGCCTTTCAAATAACAGTAATCGCAATCGAATAGACAATTAACTATGAAATTTGTGTAGTAGAAATTTTGTTGTTCAAAATCATGGCACAGCGGTGACCCTTTATAGATAAAATCTCCCCTGTTAACTGCCAGAATCAGAGACGGTGAGAGCTTTTGTAGAAAAGGGTTTTGGTTTTTCCTGGAGAATATTTCATTGTAATTATCAATATAGACTATCTTACTTTTGTTGAGTTTGCTTGTAATTTCATTGGTTAGTGGATAATTTAAAGCATCTTTTTCGATGTAGATGTGTGAGAAAGTTTCATTTGTATAGTTTTGTTTTGAGATCTTCAAAAATCGCATCCCTTTCTTTTTTACTTTTCGGAATGTAGTTAAAATATTCTTTTAAGAATAAAGGACTTACTTTCTTATTCGATTTGAAATATGCATAAGCCTTTTCAAACTGCTTCATTTGAGAGAATGTTAGTTTCAAACTAATAGATATCTTTTTTATAATTTCTTCGTCTTGTTGTTGAAGAAGAGGTTGAAATTGTTTTAGTAGAGAACTCACCGACTTTGTAAAAGTCAAAATTTCTTCTAATTTTCCTCGAATTAATTCATCTATATATTTGTTAGTCAGTCTTTCTAATGGTTGATTTTTGCTAACTTTATCAGAGACTATTTTTAGCACATATACCTGATGCACAGACAAAAATTTTGAAGCAATTTCAAAAAAAGCCGATGATTCCATATCGACTAGGTCTTCTTCAAATTCATAATTGCTGTGGAGAGTATCTATACTTTGTATAGAGCCTTCTTTTAGATTGTGTTCGACTAAGATATCCGTATAGTACTTTCTTTTTCTTTCATAATCTACTACTTTATTAACTAAAACTAGATCGCCAACATTAAATTTGTTATTTAGACTACCGCATATTCCTATGTTTATTGCATAATCATTATGGGTGTAACTTTTTAAGGTATCTTTCAATAAATAAGATGTAGCTCCGGCTGCATTGATTTTTCCTACCCCTGATATTACAAGATGAACTTCTTCGTTTTGATAAGTCTCAAAAGGTCTATCTGTTGTTTTTTTTAAATTTAAATATTTTATTATCGCTCGTGCTTCAATGTCTATTGCAGAGATTATATAAAGCATGTAATTCCCTCAGAACAGTTTCTTTTCTCTCAAATTGGCTTTTTCTTTTTGCTGGGTCAGACTTTCCACCTCGCCACCTTCGAGAGAAAAAGTGATTTCGTACGATCCATCGATCAGTAAAAATATATTCACTTTTAATTCATCTACATACTTTTTTAGAATCTCAAATTCTAGCTTTTGGTATGAAGAAAATTTGAAGTGTATTTTATCGTTTTCAATTTCTGGATTTGAATAAAGCAAAGCGAAGTATATCGCCATGTTGGACTTCTTTTCATGTGGGTCACTGAAGTAATCAAGGATTTTCTTCATAATTGGGTGTTGAGTTTCGTTGGGAACGGATTCTGTGACTACTTGTTTTCTATTTGGAGTTTTTTTATTTTCATGGGGCAAAGGCACAGAAGTAGTTGAATTTTTGTACATAAAATCTAAGATCTCCACATCGAAAATCAACCTTTTATTTTCACTGTATTTTAAATCTTTAAGTATATTGTTGAAGGTACCCATTAGTTGAATTAAGTTATCTTTTTTATTAGTAATTAGTGATTCAAATATGTATTCTATGGCCTGCTCCAAAAGAATTTCTGGATCTTTTCCTAAATTGAACAGATCTTCAGATTGTGCCAAAAATTCATCAATTTTTGAATTATAGACATTTTCTACGAATTGAGCGATAAAATTTTCATCGAACAAACCTAATATTTCAAGGGTATCTTGATGGGTGATCTTCATCTCTCCAAATTTTTCTACTTGTTCCAACATAGATATGGCATCTCTCATCCCACCTTTTGCCCTTTTAGCTATGATCTGCAGGGCATCTAACTCATATTCTATTCCTTCAGAGCTTGCTATATTTTTTAACCCTTCTACTATTTCATTATGACCTAAATTTTTGAAGTTTATAATTTGAGCCCTAGAAATGATGGTATCAGGAACTTTTTCCAAATTTGTGGTCGCTAAAATAAAAACGACATGTGAGGGTGGTTCTTCTAACGTTTTTAATAAGGCGTTGAAGGCTTCCCTTGTCAACATATGAAATTCATCGATTATATATACTTTGTATTTCCCATAAACAGGCCTGTAATTGGAGGAGTCCCTGATGTTTCTAATTTCGTCTATTCCTCTATTCGAAGCCGCATCCATTTCTATTACATCCAAAAAACTGTTGTTGTTTATAGAAATACAGTTCTCGCATTTGTTGCATGGATTGTACCCTTGAGGATCCTTGCAATTTAATATTTTGGCAAGTATCCTGGCGGTAGTGGTTTTTCCTGTGCCCCGCGGACCCGAGAAAATATATGCTTGAGAGACCTCTTGCTTTTTTAAAGCGTTTTTAAAGTATTTTACTACATGAGGTTGTCCTAAAATTTCATCAAAATCTAAAGGCCTGTATTTTCTGTATAAATTGTTGTTCATGAAATTCCCTCCGAATTGCCGATAAAATTTAAATTGTACACCCTGTTTTTTATTAGTGATAAAACGTCTTCTAGATTATGCTCCAATACTTCAAATATGAAATAAACTTCGTCTGAAAAGTTTTGCTCTATTATTTTGAAGTTATTCTGTTTTTGAATGAGATTTTGTATGAAGGAAAAATTACTGTAGTCACATTTTGCCTCGTAAATAAATGTCTTCTCGTAGGTGACTACTTTAGAGGCTTTAACAACTTCTTCAGCAGTTTTAGAATACGCATCTATTAAACCCCGAATCCCTAATTTCACTCCTCCAAAATACCTCGTAACTACTATCGCCACGTTTGATAGACCAAATTTTTCTATTACCCCGTAAATAGGCTTACCCGCGGTGCCAGATGGTTCGTTGTTATCAGAATAATTAGCGATTCCCCTTCCTTTCTCATGCACCTTATAAGCCCAACAGTTGTGCGTGGCGTTATTATACCTTTGAGAAATCTCTTTTATAAATTTTTGTGCTTCATCAACCGAGTTGACCTTGGCGATATTTCCAATAAATTTTGATCTTTCTACCGTATATGTAACTTCGATAGGATCTTTTATGGATTTATAATTCAAGATAAATCTTTACCTTCCCTTCAAAATCATCGGTTAGGTTAAATTTATGAGCTGCATTTGATTGATTGGCAGAAACCTCATAGAATCCTGAGCTATCAACATGCAACAATAATTCGCCTTTTTTAACTTCAGAGTAGTTCTTCACGAATCTAACGACTTCTTTTATACCATTTATTTCAACAGTTACCTCTTTGCCTATATCTAAATGCTCAAGATAGTTGGAAGATAAATTAGTTTCTATATTACCAAAATCATCTGAATATAAATAATCACATATTACTTTGTTATCTTCAATGATAGGTTTTTGCACATCGAAAGTTATTAATTTTTCAGTTTTTGGTCCAAAATGATCAATACTAATACCTTTAGAAATGTATGCAGCTACTGGAGCAAATATATCACGCCCGTGAAATGTTGATGAATAATCAGTTTTATAGAAAAATCTATTGTCGGATAACTCAACAGATTCTTTAACTCCGAACTCTTGCATCAAAAAAGTAAATAACCCGTTATCTGGTCCAACAAAATAATAGTTGTACTTTGACGTTTTTAAAGCGATCGGTTTCCTGGAGCTACCTACGGTTGGATCAACAACACACAAAAAGACGGTCCCTTCTTCAAAATCTCGAGCAGCTCTTAAAATTAGAGCTGCATATTTCTTTATGTTAAAATGTCCTGCACTATGGGTTATATCAATTATATCAGCATTTTTATTTATTCTTTTTATAACGGATTTACACACAGAGACATAATATGAAGAAAGTCCCCAATCCGTTAAAAAGGCTACAAGATTCATCGAATTAAACCCTCCTAAACCTCCCCTATGTTTCTTGCGTAGTTTGTAATAAAAGTAATGATGCCACACAGAAAACAATTCCAAAACCTAATAATATTAGAATTTCAAAAGTTAGATCACTTAAGCCATACCCTAATACCGTTATTTTTCTCCAGCCATCTAAAGAGTATTTAACAGGAAATAGGTTCGCTATCTTTTCAAGAATACTTCCTGTAGGTATTGGGATCAAAACACCACCAAATACCAACATTCCTCCTATCATTGCCGTTACAAGAAAAGAAGCAGCACGAGCCGTTTTTAAAAAAGAAGATAAAAACAAACCAAAAGAGGTGAAAGAGAATACAGATACTAAAACGAGTAAGATCAAATTCCATGGATTAGCTTGTGATTCAACACCAAAAATTCTGAACATATACCACGAGAACATCCCGGCAACGAAACCTATTATTATGTACGATATTATTTTTGATAAAATGAATTCCCACGTTTTTAATCCGTTTGATATATATAGATCCAGTAATCCAACTTCTCTAGCTTGACCGATGGAAGAGGCTATTCCTATCATAGATAACAAAAGGATTACAACCACCGCTACGATAGGAGCAAACATATCATTAATCCCTAAATTTGTGGTTGGAGAAACAACCAAAGAACCATCCGAGGCGCTTGGTATAAGCATTTTTATCTCTGGCTTGGGCCTCGTTTCATCGATTCCAATACCTCCTTGAAGTAAGAACTCGGTAGTGGAGCCCACTTTTATTTCGGGTATCCCTGCAAGCTCATCAAAAACAGCTTTAAAACCGGTATAAACCATCATACTATTCTGAATTTTGTGAGGATTTGGTATGATGTATAAAACCGTTTGATTACGATCGATCAGATCTTGCGTAAAACCCTTTGGAATGATCAGTATTGAATCATAATTTGCCTCTCTAATTATTTGATTCAATTGTTCATCATTTTTAATTTCGATGGTGTTCTCAAAATTCAAAAATTGTTTTATCAAAATGAAACCGAAATTACCTAAAAGACTGTTATCTTCATTGTATAAGGCTAATTGGAAATCTTGCGCCATATCAGCAGGATAGAATGAAGAGCCAAAATAGGCTAAAATAACAGGTATTATAATACTTAAGATTAATACTCCTCGATTTCTCAATACTTTCTTTATCTCATACCATGACATCTTTAAAATTTTCATTGTCTATCTCCTCATTTCTTCTAAATGCTCGGATATTTTAAGTATGATACTTGGTGCCTCGTAAAAAGTCAGGGACTCATCTCCCACCAAAAGATATAACCCGTAGGTGTTTATATACGGTTTATGCATCGTACTCATATTACTTGGCCAGATGAACATATCTCTTATTTTTGGGTAGTACAACTCTTGTTTCTTTTGCAATTTGAACATTCCGAAATCATCTATTTCGTTATAATCAATGAACCTCGTGTAATTCCCACTTCCCAACTTAGTGTTGAAAGCTATACCTTTGTCTGAAAAACCAAATGCGGCAGTAGATAAATTAGTTAATTGGTCGATGTTTCTAATCTGCCCCATTCCAAAAAAACATATTTCAAAATCCCAATCTTCCTTGGAATGGCCAGTTTCTTTTATATAATCTTTCAAATCGTCAACTATTTTTTCATCTCTTGAGGCAACGAAAATCAAAATTGCTGCGAAAGAGATATATAAAAATATCGGTATATTTGATAGCCCAATTATATTCATAAAAAGTTGTGAGATTAATAAGAGCGCTCCTTCTGTGATGAATGGTTTTGATCCCCTCTTTTTAAGTATAAAATATGAAATAATTAATGCAAGAGATGATATCCCAAAAAAGTACCATCCTTTTATGAAAAATTGTGTTAAAGGGATTAGCCCAAAGAAAATAGAAACTAACCGATACATATATTTTACCTCCTACTTTCCAACGCAGAATGTGGAAAAGATTTTATCAAGTAATTCTTCAGTATAATTTTCACCAGAAAGTTCGTAGATCTTTTCAAGTGCTTTTCTTACGTCGTACATAATTACATCGTTAGAAAAACCTTTCTCAAGCGAATTGATGGCGTTTAAAACGTATTCTTTAGACGATTCTAAGGTCATCTTTTGCCTTTGGTTAGTTAGAGTTGGCTCTTCTATGTTGACTTTCTCAAAAAACTTTTCATATATCTTATCTTCCAAAGTTTTAATCTCTCCGTTCTTTGCAGAAATCATAACAAAATCATTTGGATTTTTTTGTTTCAAAGGGAGATAATTACTCTCTTTAAAATTAGGAGAATCCGATTTATTCAATACAATTATAACAGTTTTTTCCCCCAATTCATTTAATTTAGTATAAATTAGTTCATCTTCCTGTGTGAAAGGTGTTGTACCATCCAAGACAAACAAGATTAGATGAGAATTCTTTATGGAATTTATGGTCCTTTCTATTCCAACCCTTTCCAACGTGTCTTCCGTGTATCGTATTCCGGCTGTATCTATAAGTTTTAAGTATATACCGTTTATGTTCAGATTTTCTTCTATTGTGTCCCTAGTTGTTCCTGGAATATCGGTTACAATCGCTCTGTCTTTTCTCAGAAGGGCGTTTAATAAGGTGCTTTTCCCAGAGTTCGGTTTTCCTGCTATAACTGTTCTGACACCTTCAACGGCTATAATACCGTTGTCAGCCTCTTTTAGTATTTGATCCATTTGATTGAAGATATAAACTAATTTGTTTTTTAAATTGTGATCTTCCAGTTCTATTTCATCGGGATAATCCATTTCTACCTCGATCTGGGCAGAGATATTTAGCAAGCTGTTTTTTATGTCATTGATTTTTTCGGAAAGGGCATTTTTAAGTTGGTTAAAGGACGCTTTTAAAGAGATTTCAGTCTCTGAAGTAATTACATTGTTTACAGCTTCCGCTTTTATGAGATCCATTTTACCGTTTAAAACAGCACGTTTTGTAAACTCCCCAGGTAAAGCTTGTCTTGTCCCATATTTTATAATTGTATTCAGTACAGCATAAGTGATAAGTTTACCGCCATGGCAAAATATTTCAAGCATATCCTCTCCTGTGTAAGAGTAAGGTTGAGCATGGTAAACCCATGTAATCTCGTCGACTTTTTCTCCTTCTTTATCGTAAAGCCAACCATAGTACATCTTCTTAGGGGTATATTTTTCCCTTTTTAATGCTTGGTCTATTATGTTTTTAACGTGATTGCCTGAAATTCTTACCACCCCTATGGCCCCTGTACCAACTGGGGATGAAATAGCAGCTATTGTATCATTCAACATCTTTGTCACCTCTTATGAAAAAACCTTTTCCATATATTTCATATGGTCTTTTGGCCCATAACTTATGAGCTCTTTCGTTTCTGGATAAAAGGTAATCTTTCTTGAATATTTGTTGTATTTTTCAATGATAGGATTTACATCATTTTCGAATTTAAAAGATATGTATGTATCTCCTATTTCTATCTCTCTAATCCCTTCCATATTGGCTTTAACTTTTATCAGTGCATACTGAAATAATCTTTCTACCTCTTGTGGAAGTTTACCGTATTTATCGCGTATTTCGGATCTTATATCCTCAATATCATCAGGTGTTTTAGCTACAGACATCCTTCTATATATTCGCATTCTTTCAATAGAATTAGGTATATAAGATTCAGGAATAACTATGGAACCTTTTATACCTTTTATCTCCGTGTAGGTTTGAGGTCGTTGAATCTCTTTTTCCTTTTTGATTCCAAATTCGAATAAAAGTTTATTCAACATTTCATGGTAGAGATGAAAACCTATCGCGTTAATATGACCTTTTTGCTCTATTCCCAATATATCCCCGTATCCACGAATTTCTAAATCTCTCAAAGCGAGCTTTAATCCACTTCCTGGTTCATTGTACTGTTTGATCGCTTCCAGCCTTTTTTTGGTTTGAGGGGTGACTTCTTTTTTAAATAGAAAGTAGACAAAAGCTCTTCTGTTAGATCTTCCAACTCTTCCTTTAATTTGATATAACTGAGAGATTCCATACCTTTCTGGATCGTCTAGGATAAGGGTATTAACATTGGGTATATCTATCCCATTTTCTATTATTGTTGTTGATAGAAGTAGATCGATATTTCCATCGTACAACTCGTTAATAGATTTTATAAATTCCTTTTTTGGTGTTCCACCATGTACCATTGTTATCTTAACTTCTGGAACAAGGTTTTGTAATTTTTTGTACAGTTCATTAAATTCTTGCACTCTGTTGTGAATATAGATCGTTTGTCCGCCTCTAGATTTCTCTCTCAAAATAGCCGTGCGTACTAACTTATCTGAATATTTTCCTATAAATGTTTGAATGGGGAGCCTGCCAACAGGCGGGGTCGATATTGTGGATATGTCTCTTAATCCACTGATAGACATGTATAAGGTTCTAGGTATTGGGGTGGCACTCATCATAAGGAAGTTTACTCCCTCGCTTAACTTTTTGAATTTTTCTTTTTGAAGTACTCCAAATCTTTGTTCTTCGTCTACTATCACTAACCCAAGATTTTTTACCTGCAGTAAATCTGATAATAAAGCGTGCGTCCCTATTACTATATCTACTTGGCCTTTTTTTATGCTTTCAAAAAGATCTTTCTTTTCTTTTGGTGTTTTATGACGAGTAACTAAAGCTATCTTAATTCCAAAAGGGTCCATTCTTTGTTTGAAATTTTCGTAATGCTGTTTAGCGAGTATCGTTGTTGGAGCTAATAGTAGCACTTGATAATTCGAAACAACCGTTCTGAAAGCTGCTCTCATAGCAACTTCAGTTTTACCAAATCCAGAATCACCTGACAACAATCTGTCCATTGGTTTTTCACTTTCAAGATCTTTCATAACCTCGCTGATACTCTTTTCTTGGTCAGGTGTTTCAACGTAAGGAAAGGTTTCCTTGAATTTTTCTTCCAATTCAGAATCCCCGAATAGTTGTATCCCTCGTTGATTTTCTCTTAATGCATAGATTTTTTGAAGTTCTTTGATCTTTAGTTTAATTTCTTCTTTTACCTTTTGCTTCGTATTTTTCCACCTTTTGCTGTTCAAAGAAGATATTTTAACTGATTCAGGGTCTCCAATGTATTTAGATAGTTTGTCTAACCTACCTACTGGGACATAGACCTTTGAATTATCTGAATATTCTAATGTTACAAACTCTCTCAAACCCAAAGTGGTCTCAACTTTGTTAACGCCGTGATATATTCCTATTCCATAATCTTCGTGTACCACCAAATCCCCTTCATTTAGATCTTCCCAATCAATAAGAGGTATATATTCCAACCTTTTATCTTCCTTTTTGGGTTTGATAAAATAAATCTTTTCTAAGGTAAGTTTTACTTCATCGTATTTTATTTTGTTCAAAATTTCAAGGTTATGTCCTGAAAACATTTTATATATTTTTCGTTTTAGTTCGGTGTCACACATTTCATAGTTTTCTTTTTCTTTTTCCGAGTAAGATTTTATGATTTCTTCTTTGTTTATTAAATAAATATTTCTGTCTTCATTTAGATAACTTAATATTGTATTTTTATCTTTGTAAAAGATTCCCGGGAGGGTATTGAATTGGTCGAGAGTCAGAAATTCTTCTTCATTTGTTCCATTAATATATTTTTTTAATCTCTCCTCATAAATTTCTAAGTTGTTGTCAAATTTCAGAATTTCAGATCCGGGAATTATCTCTACTTCATTTAAATTTTCAATCGATCTTTGAGAATATGTATCGAAAAGAGATATTCTATCTATTTCGTCATCCCATAATTCTATTCTTACAGGTTGTTCGTAAATTGGAATAAAAAAATCCCTTACAAAACCTCTTTTAGAATATTCTCCAGGACTAGTTACCTCTTCTGAAAGGTTGTATCCTAAGTTGTAAGGAACATTAGATTCAAGATCGAACGTATCTCCAACTTTGATCTTTTTGCTTACAAATTCATTTTTAGGTAAGGTGTACTTTATTAAAGATGAAAAAGTAGTTAAAACGGTGACGTTCTTTTTCGTTAATAAGGCATATAATGTTTTCATCCTATTTGCTTTGATGTTTGGAGAGATATCCAAATTTTCAAATGGAAATATGTCAAAACCCGGATAAATGAAAATTTCTCCATCCTCATCGAAATCTTGGAGATATCCATCCGGTAAAACTAAAATTTTCTGTTTGTTGACTTTTTTTATCGAGTTTAGAAAATTTACAAGTTCTTTTCTAATCAATTCAACATTACCTCCTGATAAACTTCAAATACTTCTTATTGTTCTCAGAATCAAAAAAAACGGCACAATCAAAGTAGTCAGTAATGTCTGCTTTATTATTTTTGAGAAAACATATTAATTTTTCACCTTTCCAATAGTAATTTATCTCTTCTGCTATGGGAACTTTAACATAAAAACCTAGGAACGATAGTTTTATCTTTTGTAATTTTTTTGATGATGCAATCTCCTGTGCCAACTGTAGAATGTATTCCTTCGAAACGGGTCTTTTTAAAACTTTTCTAATTGGTTTGACTACTATTTTTTGAGTCACACTTTCTTTAATATTAAATTCTATCATTTTTGTCGTATTTAGAATTGTATTCGTTGACATTGGCACGTTTATTAAACTAACCCCTATCTTAATTTCACTATCCCTTATATTTATACCAGACAAAGAAGAACTTTTAATTATATTAATCTTAATAAAATCCAAATTAATTATTTTTTTTGGTAAAAGTTGGTCTGTTTCTTCAATAAAGGTAATTCCCCCTTCAGCCCAAGGGAGTTCTTTTATCTTTACTAATTCATTTATATCAATGGTCTTTATTTTAAGGTTTTGAGTTTTTGAGGATAGAAGTTGATACTTTATACTCTGGAAAGATACGAAATTTATATGAATATCTAAAGAAAGGTTAGCTTGGTTGATAGTTATTTTTCTTTGGAAGAACATATATACACCAAAGCCTCTTTTAAGCGAGTGAATGGTTCAAAGATATCAAAAATTTCTATATAGGATTTGAGTTTCTTCAATGTAAGTGAATCCAACAGTTTCGAAGAGTAGAATCTTAAGCTCGTATTTTGATTTATAGGTATTATACCTTCTTTTTCTTTAACCTCAAAGCCTTTACCACTGGATACTTCCATTATATACATTATAACTTTGTCAATATCAATATAATTTATTAGATCACTATCATCCGTTAGTATTAAGTCTACATCGTGAGGGGAGTATAATTCTTCGTTACTTAATATTTGAAAGGCTAAATAATTTTTTAGGTTTGATCCATAAATTATTTTTTGGATTTTGGAAGGTTTTATTGGTTCCGTGTATTTAAAGGAAACAGGGATTCCATTTTCATTGAGAATCAATAATCCTCCTGAAAAGAGTTCATCTTCTGATTTATATATTGTAAAATAACCTAACATAAATTTTTATTTCTCCTTCCATACCTGGACGTTAAGGGGTAAACCCCTTAAGATCCCCAAGTTCAAAATCATTTAAAAACATAGTTTGCACACTACGGCAAACAGAGCTCCGCCCTTTGACCCTTTTAAAAACAGACTCTTCTTTTGGAAACTTAATTGTTTATAGGATTTTCCTGTAAGCTGCGCTTAGTCTTTATTAGCGCCCCTTCGCCCCGCCGCCCACCCATATGGAAAGGGCCTGTCGCCCTTAGACCGCCAGGTAGGAGGGCTTTACCCCGCTCCCCACCCATAAGGATAGATACTTATAACCTTAAATCCAAAAGTTTACCTCTGTATTCATCTACCACATGCCTCTTTACAGTACCTTTGTTTTCATTACTTAAAGACCTCTGAGAGGAAATCCCAGTGGATGATTTATTATCAACATTTTTCTTTTCAACTTGGTCTTTATTTTTTATCCTTTTTTGTAGGTTTTGAGAATATTCACTCGCTTGTTTAACTAGTAACATATTTTTGGCTGCATCGTAAGAATGAGATATTGCTTGAACATTATTTGCTACATCTATAGATTTGGTTACCAATATTTGTAATTCGTGAAGTGAAGCCATATTTATTCACTTCCTTGAATCATTTTTTTTAATTTAACCAATATTGCTGAATGCAACTGAGAAACCCTCGATTCGCTTATTTCCAACACACTTCCTATTTCTTTAAAGGTTAATCCTTCGTTGTAATATAGAGAAAGTATAAGTTTTTCTCTTTCTTTTAATTTGTCGATGCTTTCTTTTAATTTGTCATGTAAGATATCTTTATAAGCAAGAATTTCAGGATCGTTTTCTTCTTGTATATCTTCAAGCCAGTTATCTTCTTCGTTGTTTAAAAAGTATTCATCCAACTGAAGAATCTGCCTTTTACTCAAGGAGAACTTTATCTTGTCAACATCATGCTTTTCAATATGAAGTTTTTCTGCCACTGAATTATCGTCTATGTACTCATTATCTTTACATTCATAAATTAAATCTTCGTACTTTTTTACTAAACTCCTTATCTCTTTTGGAAGCCAATCTATCCTCCTTAGATAATCATACATAGAACCTTTTATCCTTTTTAGTGCATAGGTGTAAAAAGAAGAGCCTTTCTCCGGGTTGTATCTCTTATATGATTGAAGTAATCCTATAATCCCCTCCTGAATCAAATCCTCCACGTCTATATTTTTAGGTAAAGTGGTTTTTAAATTCAAAGCTATAATCTTTATTTTAGGCAAAAATTCCATTACCAACTGTTCTTCATTAATCTTGTATTTCATTTATTTGCCACCTTAAATTACTGTGATTTCTACCTTTTCTCCTCCGCCAACCTTCTTAACCTTTAGATCCCCATTTGCAATGTTAAATTCAACACTCCTAGCTCTGTTCCCTCCTGTATCTTCAGCGATTATTTTTATATCGTTTTCTTTTAAAATCTTTCTAACCGCTTCAACATTC
This sequence comes from Petrotoga miotherma DSM 10691, assembly GCF_002895605.1. Taxonomy (GTDB): domain Bacteria; phylum Thermotogota; class Thermotogae; order Petrotogales; family Petrotogaceae; genus Petrotoga; species Petrotoga miotherma. The sequence goes on along the minus strand of NZ_AZRM01000065.1, from coordinate 10,340 downwards.
TTACTCCCTACATTCAAAGAATTATTTGAGTTTTTAAACATCGCTGCCCCTCCTACTATCTTGGCTTCAACGTATTTAAGGTTTCCACCTAAATCTACAATTCCATCTATTATCGCTTTTATGCCTGTGTCTGCATATTTACCGATCTTTTCATCCTTTATGCTGCTTCTGCTTTCTGGAAGCATTATGTGGACTAACCCCCCGATGAGGTTTTTTTTATCTCGTAAACATACAGCCACACAGGAACCTAACCCTAATGTGACTAAAATAGTTGGATTTTTATCTACTATGTATTCTCCGATGCCTATTATTTTTTTCTTGCTCTCAGTCATTATTCGTCCCCATTCCTAAGGTTTTTAGTAATTTTCTTATATTTTTTTCGTCTGATAAATATATTAAGAAGCCTTTTACGTTTCCTTCATACTCTTCGATGCTTATATCTGTTCTAATTAGGATTACAAAATCGCTACCTTCAGTAACCATAAGAGAAGATTCAGAAACTATGGCTGTTAACATATCCACGGTAATTTTTGGGGGCAAGGAATGTATGTTCAAACCTGTGAAATTTGAAATGGCAGATATGTAAGAGCTACACATAATATTGCCAACTTCTCCAATGGCCGAAGATGTCATTTCATCAATTTGGGTTAAGTCTTCAGGTCTGGGAAGCATTAGCAGTTCTAAGATTTTTTTTGTTTCTTGGGTTCCAAGCAGAAATAAAATAGCGCCATGAAGTTCTCCACCAATTTCTACCATAGACCCCGCTGTTACGTCTTCAGGATCACTAAACTCTTTCCATAATTCTGAAATAGGTATGATTTCAGTGGAGGGAACCGTGATATCAATTTTCTTGTTCAACATCGTTGAAATAGCTGTCGCTGCATTCCCCGCACCTATGTTTCCTAATTCCTTCAATGCATCCAATTTTTGTTCGTTGATTTCATCATAGATTGACATTAAACTTCCCCCTTTTTAAACAAAAACCGTCAAAGATTACATCAAATCTTTTTATATGACTCACGCTCTAATTTGAAAACAAACCTCACCAGCTCTTCTTCTTTTTCTCTTGTTAAGTTTAAAAACTTAATTCCATAAATGTATTCTCCACTTGTAGTTTTTTCAATGAACCTAACAACCTCTGATTCCATATCTTCGAGTTTGATCTCATTTTTTAAAGATAAATTTATTGTTATCTTTTGTCCGATATCCAACTTTTTGGAGGTAACCATAGCCAATCCTCCTGCACTGAAATCTTTAGTTATAAACCGGTATTTGGTAGGTTGAACGTTTTCCTCGCTTTTACTATTTTCTTGTTCCTCTTTGAGATAAAAGGTACCCTCTTCAGAAACAGGGATTCTGGCGTGTTGCCTTCTTTGTATTCTAACAATTGTTTCAGGAATGTTTATTATAAGGTATCTTATATTTTCTTCTTTTCCACTGCTATAAACTTTGCTTTTAAATAAATAAACAGCCCTTGAAGAATATGCTCTTACTTTTAGATTTGTACCTTGAAAAATTTTCAGATAAGCCCCTTTAAAAATAGGCATTCCAATTTTAGCTAGATTACTGTTGAAGTCATATTCGTAAAGGATACTTTTATAAATTCCTTGAATTCCTTTTTCTTGAATCTCTAAATCCAAGGGCATATTAGTGTATAAAACATTCTTTGAGCTTACTTTTTCGACAAAATCAGACATCTTAAACTCCTTTTCTTAATACTATCTTTTAGTGCCCTTTCACCCTGCAGCCCACCCTTCTAAGGAAGGGACCTGCGGTCCCCATAGACAGAGGGGGGGAGGGCTACGCCCTGTGACCCTTTAAAAACCTAAAACTAATTTCTGAAAATCTGTTTATTTCTAAAACTTTGTGTCAACGGCCCTTCACCCCGAATATCAATGGTCTTTTCCAAACATCTCTTTCAGTCTCTGTGCAAAATTGCTATGGGAAGAGGTTTTGATATTCAATATATTGGAGGTTATCTTTTTTATATCTTTCGAAAATCTACTGTTTTCTTTCAATGAAATTAAAGGTATCTGCCTCTTAACACTCATATGAACGTTTTCATCGTAAGAAATTTCATGAAAATTATTAATTTCTCTGTTTAAAAACCTTTTTGCGGTTCTACTTAAGACGGATTTAACCATCTCCACTTCGTTTTTATTTTTGATCATGTTAAGAATTATCTCTATTTCCCCATCTACATTCAAAACCGATAAAGCTTTCAGCAAGGTGTAGGCGTTAACTACCGCTGTTGGTTCTGGGACGGTTATTAGAAATATCGTATCCGAATTTAGGTAAAAATTATTGAGTTTTTCAGAATAACCTGCACCTACATCTATTATAAAAAAATCCACTTCTTTCAACAAATTTAAAAATTCATCCATTATCGAATCATTAAAATTATTTTGAAAGATCTTCCAATCTGTAAAATCAAAACCGCTGCTTATTATCTTAACACCAAACTCGGTATCTTGAACGCACTCATTGAAGGTGACATTACCCCTCATATATTCGCTCAAGGTGATTTTCACAGTGTTTCCCATCAGAATAGAAGCGTTTGCGAAACCAGCATCCGAATCAAATAAAAGTATTCTTTTACCGTGTGTGGCCAAATCAGCAGCTATATTCACTGATAATACCGACTTACCAACTCCACCCTTTCCGCTTACAACTGTTATAATTTTTGTTTGTGTGTTTGAAAATTCTTCCCTTAAACCAGCTGCTTGGTCTCGATATATATGGCTCATTTAAATACCTCCTCCACTGCTGCATGGATTAACCATTCTTTAGAAGGAAACTTCAAATCTTCCGGAACTCTTTGACCGTTAGTTATTCCCAACAAAGGTAATCTAGAATATTCGAGGAAAGAAAATAATTGCCCAAATGATGAGGTTTCGTCCATCTTTGTAAAAATTAATGCGTTGGGTTTAAGATAAGAAAAATTATCGTAAATATGTATCATATCTTCACAATTGGTGTTGGAAGATACCAACATTATATTGTAATCAGGCTCTACTACATCTTTGAACACTTTGAGTTCACCCATCTGTAAATTGTTCTTATGGCTTCTTCCGGCTGTGTCTATTAGAATTACATCAAAATCCAGAAGTGATTCCAAAGCAATTTTTAGATCAGAAGGGGTATAACAAATATGAAGCGAAATACCTAGTATATCTGCATAAGTTTTTAGCTGATCTGTTGCAGCTATTCTGTACGTGTCGATTGTAATTATTGCAATTTTTTTATTCATTTTTTTTAAGTTAGCGGCTATTTTGGCCAAAGTTGTCGTTTTTCCCACGCCTGTGGGACCTATAAACATAACTTTATCCTTTGTATCGCCAAAATTTAAAATTTCTAAGCTTTGATAAAGCTTTTTTTCTAACCTGGTTCTTATAATTTCTTGATTTTTCCAATTTTCTTCTACTTTTAAATCGTTCAATTGATTTAAAAAGGATTCAGTAAAAGTTCTTGAATACGATTTTTCGTACAACTTATCCTTTATATCTTGAAGATATAGATTGTTCGCTTCCATTTTTTTATTCAACTTTTCAACCATTTTCATCAACTCTTCTAATTTCAAACTATCTTTGATGTCATTTTCTGAAGGTTCCTTTTCATTGTATTGATGGTAAAATGCTTCTGCACTTTTGTCTATCTTAGAGGATATTTCCCTACTCGTTTTTATAAACTCTGTTAAATCATCTTTCGAATGTTTGTCGCCGGATTCTTTTTCGATGTTTAAATACGATGGTTTTGATATCTTTTGTTCTTTTTCTTTTTTTCTATAAAATTCGGGTGTATTCCTTTTTATTAGGTCATTTAATGTATAGGTATTATCAGATTCTTGTGGGTGTTTTTTTGATTTTTGAGGATTGTATTGAGAATTTTTGTTCTCTTCACTCAAAACAGTTACTTCAATATATTTTTCTCCACCGATTCCAAAAAAACCGCCTTTTTTCACTTTTTTTGTGTCTATAATATAAGCATCTTCTCCAAATTCTCTTCTTATCTTTTCCATCGCTTCAGAAATTGTCTTAACAGTAAGTTTTTTAATTTGCATCGGATCTCTCACCTTCTATTTCCACTATTTCGTTCACGTTGAGAGAAGTATCTGAAGGTGTCTCTTCGTAGGCTATAATACTGATGTTTTGAATAAATTTCAATATAAATCTGGCAAAAGGATATCTTATGTTTTTAGAACAAATTAATATAGGGTTAAACCCTTTCATCATCATACTTTCCAAAGATTTAGATATCCTTTGGACCAAAATATTTGAATATTCTGGTTCGAGTATTATAACCCTTCCCGAATCGGATTCCCTTATCGATTCAGATAATTTTTTCTCTATGGATGGATCCAATGCGGTAACGTGTAATTCTCCATCGTCAGACTTTAAATTTTCCGCTATTTGCCTACCTAAAGACCTTCTAACATACTCTACTAAGTTCTCAATATTGTTTCCATATTTATCAACTGCCTCTATCAAACTCTCAAAAATTAAGGGCAGATTTCTTATTGAAATCCTTTCATACAATAGCTCACTTAAAACTTTTTTTAGTTCATGTATTTTTAACATTGTTGGAATAAGGGTATCTACAAGATTGGCATAATTAACTCTCAATCCATCTATTAATATTTCTATTTCTTTGGTTCCAATAATTTCGTGAGCATATTTTTTAATGGTTTCAGAAAGATGGGTGGCGAAAACGCTGGGTGCATCAACAGTTGTATAGCCTTTTTCTATAGCCTCCTCTTTTAAACTTTCATCTATCCAGAAGGCTTCCAAACCGAAAGCAGGTTCTTTTGTTTTTATTCCAGGTAATTCTTCAGAAGCCATGCCTGAGTTTATAGCAAGAAGCCTATCGGGGATCAATTCGAATCTACCAACTTCAACACCTCTCAATTTAATGACGTATTCGTTCGAACTTAAAAGAACGCTGTCCCTTATTCGAATGGGAGAGATAACTATACCCAATTCATAGGCTAATTGTTTTCGAACAACGGTTATCCTATCTAATAGGTCTCCACCTTGATCTGGATCAGCTAAAGGAATCAATCCATATCCAATGTCTACTTCAATTGTATCTCCTTGTAAGACTTCTGAAACTTCTTCTGGAGTTGTTAGGGGTGGTGCAAAACCGCCAGAAACACCCTTTTTTTCACCTTTTGGTGCGGTTGAGGCTCCCATTCCTCCCCCGCTCGAACCCGTTGTTTCATATGCTAACTGGCCTTCACTCACTCTATTCGCGTAAGCTACAAAAAGTAAACCTCCTCCTAAGATCAACGATGGAAAAATTGGAATAGGTGTCAACATACCTAAAAATATTATTATTCCACCGGCTATATTCAAAACCCTTGTGTCAGAAGTAAGTTGTCTTATTAAATCTACCCCAAAATTATCTTTTGAAGCGGCTCTTGATACTATCATACCTGCAGAGGTTGAAATTAACAACGCAGGAATTTGAGCAACGAGTCCATCACCAACGGTAAGTAAAGCAAATACTTCCGCTGCCTCTGCGATCGTCAGTCCCTGCTGTAACATCCCAATTATTAAACCTCCAACTAAATTTATCAGAGTTATTATTAAACCGGCAATCGCATCCCCTCTCACAAATTTACTAGCTCCATCCATCGCTCCATAAAAGTCGGCTTCTCTTCGTATGTCTTCTCTTCTTTGCCTGGCTTCTTCTTCGTTAATCAATCCGGAAGACATGTCAGCATCTATACTCATTTGTTTGCCAGGCATGGCATCCAAAGTAAACCTTGCGGCTACTTCCGATATTCTTTCTGTTCCTTTAGTTATTACAAGAAATTGTATTATAACAAGGATCAAAAAGATAATGATTCCCACAATATAATTTCCACCAACAACAAAGTCTCCGAAGGCCCTAATCACTTTTCCTTCGAAATTTTTACCGTTTAAGAGTATCAAACGAGTAGACGAAACGTTCAAGGCTAACCTAAAGATGGTCATAACCAATAACAAAGATGGAAAAATAGAAATATCCAAAGCCCTTTGCAAATATAAGGTAGCCAATAAGATTATTATCGAAACGATTATGTTCAATAGTTGCAAAAAGTCTAGCAAAAAGGTAGGAATAGGTATAACCATTAACACAACTATTCCCACGATAAGTATGGAAATTACTACATCTAACCCTTTTATTTTAAAATTCATCGCTAACCCCCCAATGAATTAATAACTGAGTTTGTAGACATAAGCTAATACCTCTGCAACTAAGGTGTATAGATGTTCTGGTATCTCTTCGTTTAAGTCAACTTTCTCATAAATTTCCCTTGCCAAAGCAGGTCTTTCTAAGATTGGGATTCCATGTTTAAAAGCAATATCTCTTATCTTAAAGGCGACTTCATCTTTTCCTTTTGCTACAACTATCGGGGCCTGCATTTCTTCCGGTTTGTACTCTATCGCAATGGCATAATGAGTAGGATTGGTAACAACAACGTCCGCTTCAGGGACTTTTTGCATCATCCTACTTCTTGCTAAATTTCTCATCAATTCTCTTTGTCTTTGTTTAATTTCTGGGTTCCCTTCTATTTCCTTTCGTTCTTGTTTGACCTCATACTTGCTCATTTTTAGCTCTTTTTTATATTCATACCTCTGGTACCAAAAATCAAACAAACTGAGAAGAAGTAAGGCTATTCCTAATTGAAACAGTATATTAATAACTAAATCAAAAATCACATTAAAAGAAAAAGCAGTTTCTTCCCCTGCCAAAGAGAGTATCTTATACCAATTGGCTTTTATTATATTATAGGTTAACAATCCTAATATGGTTAATTTTAATAGAGCTTTTACAAGTTCCATTACAGATCTTAAAGAAAATAGCCTTTTGAATCCTTTAATGGGGTTTATTTTGCTCAGATCCAATTTTAAAGATTTAAAAGTGAACAAAAATTTGGTTTGAATCATTCCCAAAAGGATAGAAACCACAACGGCAACAACAAAAAACAGTATCAATTTGATGTATAAGTTCATATGTGCGTTAATCTCATAGCCCAGCAAATTTGTTGGTGAAAAATCTAAATCTAAAGATAAATAATCGTAAAATACCTTAAAAATATCTTTAAGTAATGGCTCAAATATTACCCACAAAAAAAGCGAAATTGATAAAAAACTTACCGCCATATTGAATTCGTTCGATTGGGGAATGTTTCCCTCTTCTCGAGCTTTTTCTAATCGCCTTGGCGTGGGGTCTTCAGTTTTATCTGGATCCGCAAAAAGTTGAAGGTTTATTGAAATAAAAGAATCATCGATTCTTTTATCCATTCTATCAGTTGAAAGAATAGAGTTGTAAATTGATCTTCCCAAATCAATATCACCCCTAAAAAAAGTAAAAATCCTACCAGTATTTGTAGTGGGATACCCACCATAAAAACATTAACCTGAGGGATCAATCTAGAAACTATTCCCAAAGCAACCTTCATAAGGATCATAAATGCAATCAATGGCATCGAAAGCTGAAGGCCTATAGTGAATACATCGAATAATTTTTGAGAAAAAACCATAAATCCATCAGGCGCTAGAGTAAAAACAACAGGAACCTTGTTGAAGGAATCTATAATTATTGAGTATAAAATTAATGGTCCCTTAAGGATAAAAAAAAGCAACATGCTGAACAAAAATGAAAGTTCCGAAACTAAAGAGATTTCATCGCTAGTTACAGGATCGAAAACATTCGCCATCGCAAAACCTATTTGTATACCTATTGTTTCCCCAGCAAATTGAAAGGCATAAAACAAAGTATTAGCTATTAATCCTACACTGCTCCCAAAAAGAAAATTCATCAACAAATAGAAAATTATTGCTAAAGGTGTTGAATTTATGGGGAAAGTGCTGTTAACCTCAAATAGCACCAAATAAGAAATAAAGAGTGTTATAAAAACTTTTACATGAACGGGAACAAAACGAGTACTAAAAAAAGGGATAAAAAAAGTAATTCCAGCCAACCTAGCAAAGATGAAAAAATAAACCCATAGATGGTATGTGAGATTTTCCAACACCACTAAATCATTCCCAAATAATAAGTGAATAACTCGAATGAAAAATCTGATAAGTTTTGCATTATCCAAGAGAACATAAAAACCAACGCAAGAAAAGTTATTATAATTTTAGGTGCAAATGTCAGCGTCTGTTCGTGAAGCTGTGTAACGGCTTGGAATATACTGATAATCAACCCCACCGCCACACTTATTATTAGGATTGGAGAGATTACTTTTAGAAAAAGAAGTATACCGTTTTCAAAAATCCCTATTAGTACCTCTTCACTCATTACATCATCCTCCCACAAAACTCCTTACTAATCCACCAATTAAGAGATCCCATCCGTTTACCATCACAAAAATCATTATTTTAAAAGGTAAAGAAATCAGAATTGGAGGTATCATGATCATACCCATTGATAATAGAATACTTGCTACCACCATATCCACTATTATAAAAGGCAAATAGAGTAATATACTCATTTTAAATGCGATTTCTAATTCGCTTATTGCAAATGCGGGTACAAGAATTTGAAAAGGAGTTTCTTCGATATTATCTATCTCTATATTCATTGAAGATGAAAGCATATAGATATCGTCTTCATTTTTATGGGCCACAATCTCTGAAATCATGAAATCTTTGAATTGTTGCCAGCTAATTTGTATTGCTTCTTGATAGTCAATCTCATTTTGATTGTAAGGAATAATTGCTTCTTGATACACCCCATTAAAAACAGGAAACATTATCATTATGGTTAAAAAAAGGGCCAAAGCCAACATTACTTGATTTGGAGGAGCCTGTCTGGTGCCCATAGCCTGTCTCAAAAAGCTTAACACAACAACTATTCTTGTAAATGAAGTAAATAACATTAAAAACCCTGGGGCTAATGACAAAACGGTTACGATTAAAAGTATTGTCAACGTCGGCGTTAAAGTATTAACTTCTTCATTTGGGTTTATTTGTATATCTACCCCTGGGAGTTGAATAGTATTTTGAGAAAAAAGTTGATTAAAAGATAGTATAAAAAAAACCAGGATTATTATTACCTTTACTTTTTTAATTTTTCCTCTTCCCTTCCCCTTGGAATTTTATCTTTTTTCAATATATTTGAAAAGGTTTCAAGAAATTTAGGGTGTTCATTCATAATTTCCTGAACCTCTTCTTCTTCTAATTTTCTTATTATTTCACTGGAGTTGGAAGTAGCCAAAATAATGTAATATTCTTTAAAAACTTTCAATACTCCAACGTATAAATTCCTATCTAGATAATATTTTTTTACCATCTTCACTTCTTTGCTTTTAGGACCCTTTTTTAATGTTTTAGCCAGTATATAATAAAATACCACAAGAAGTATGATGAGTAAAATTATGGCTACGAACCAAAATGACACATTAACTAAATTACTAGTCGGAGTTGCATAGTTAGTGGGCATTTAAACTACTCCAATTTTTGTAAGGCTTCTATAACCCTATTAGGTTGAAATGGTTTCACAATAAAATCTTTTGCACCAGCTTGAATGGACTCTATAACCATAGCTTGTTGCCCCATAGCACTGCAAACTATAATCTTAGCGTTCGGCTCTATTTTCATAATCTCTTTTGTAGCTTGAATACCATCTTTGACGGGCATAGTTATATCCATCGTGACAAAATTTGGTTTCAGTTCTTGATACTTTTCTACCGCTTCTTGACCGTTGCTAGCTTCTCCGATTACTTCATAATTTGCTTTTGTTAATATGTCTTTTAACATCATTCTCATAAAAGCTGCATCATCTACTATTAAGACAGTTTTAGCCATTGAAACACCTCCGAAGACTTTAAAATTTTTACTTTTTTAATTCGGCCTCTAAGATACTTTCTAAATCAAGATATACTATCAATCTGTTTTCTACCTTTATAACCCCTTTAACTTTATCCGAGTAAACAGATTCTTTTGAGTGGAATTTTTCCAACTTGTTGGGATCGATGGAAAGAACGTTTTCGACTTCATCCACATACATTCCTATCTCCTCTTCGTTTATTTTTAACACAAGGATATTTTCATAAACGTGGTCATCCGCAACTTCAATCCCTAAAATTTTAGTTAATTCGATAACGGGAACTATTCTTCCTCTTAAATTAATCAAACCAACTACGAAGTATTTTGAATTCGGTACGGGTGTTACGTCAGCCTTATCTACAACACTTTCTATATTCTCTATTGGCAAAGCATATTCTTGATCCACAATTTTGAAAGAAAGTACGTCTTCCATCTTATATTTCCCCCTCTTTTACAACTATTTATAACACTTTCGAAAATATAAAACTTGCTTTTGCGCCCCTTCGCCCCGCTCCCCAC
>NZ_AZRM01000064.1 GCF_002895605.1 Petrotoga miotherma DSM 10691 | reverse complement strand
TTCGCCCCGCTCCCCACCCTCATTTAAGTACTTAAATTATTCATTATATTAGAGAAGCAACATCTAATATAAGAGCTATCCTACCGTCTCCTAAAATTGCACCTCCGCTAAATTCCTTAACATCATTCAACAAAGACCCCAAGGATTTGATAACTATATCATCTTGGCCTAATAATTTATCAACAACAACCCCATATTTTTTGTTTCCCAATTTCACAATAATAATATATTCATTTGAAGAATCTTTTTTCTTTTCATAACCAAATAACTTCCTTAAACGTACTACAGGCATTACTTCTCCTCTCAAAAGGAAAACTTCTTGACCTTGGACAACTTTTAACTCACCATCACTCATTCTTTGAGTTGTATCAATATTAGCGATAGGTATCGCATAAACATGCTCATTTACAGTTATTAGAAGAGCTTCTATAATTGCCAAGGTAAGAGGTAAACTAATACTTATCTTTGTACCTTTTCCCTTTTTTGTTTCCAAAGAAATAGTACCCTTTAAACTCTCTATAGTACTTTTAACTACATCCATTCCAACTCCTCTTCCAGACAATTCCGTAGAAACAACTTTAGTAGAAAAACCAGGTAAAAAGACGAAATTGTATATCTCATCATCGCTTAATTTTGATGCCTCTGATGAACTAATTAATCCTTTATCTATAGCGGTACGGAGTATTTCATTTTTATCGAAACCTTTTCCATCATCTTCGATTTCTATGATAACTCCGTTCCCTTCATGCCTAGCTGATAACTTCAAAGTCCCTGTTTCGGGTTTCCCTTTGGCCAAACGCTCGTGAGGACCTTCTATACCATGATCTAGAGAGTTCCTTAATAGATGAACTAACGGCTCACCTATCTCGTCAACAACGGTTCTATCTAATTCTGTTTCTTCCCCTTGAATCACAAAGTTCACTTTTTTTCCCAATTCTTTTGCAAGATCTCGTACAAGCCTTGGAAATCGATTGAACACAAAAGCAACTGGAACCATTCTAATTTTCATAACAACATTTTGAAGATCTAAGGTTATCCTTGAAAGTTGAGTTAAACTTTCATCAACTTCTTTTACATCATACTTACTTAAAGTTTCAATGATTCTACTTCGAGCTATAACGAGTTCTGCCATTAAATTCATCAATTCATCCAATTTATTTATATCTACTCTTATACTTTTCGAAAGCTTAACTTCTTTTTTATTGTTCTCTAAACCCTCTTGCTTTGACTCTTTTTCCTCATCCTTATTCTCTTCTTTTGATCCAAAGAGGTTGTTCGTTGAAAATTCATCTACATAAACCGATTCCACTTCGGCAACTTTATTAACAAGCTCTGCTATCTCTCCAATACTTTTAGAGGTAACAACGCCAAAAATCAGCTCTTTATCAAAATTCTCTTTTTCTATCTCTTCGACACTAGGATACGTATAAACTATCTCACAGCCGTTGTCTTCTAATTTGTGATGTATAGCATAAGCTCTTGCTTGTTTTAACTGTACACCATCTTCTAAAATAACCTTCAAAATCAAAAAGTTTAAATTTCTTTCTTTTGCTTTTTCAAAAACATCCTCTAAAAGCTCCTTAGTTTCGTCGTCCATTTTAGAATAGATGCCATTATTCTGTTTATCTAGATTTTCTTCTTTTTCATTTGTTTTATCCCTAGACGGTTTAGATGAACCTGTTGATTCTTCATAGGAGTCTATTTTCTCCAACAGTTTTTCCAGTTTTTCTACATCGCCGTTGCCTCCTTGTGCTATATCTGAAATACTTTCTTCTAATGCATCTGAGGCATTAAACAAAAAATCCATCAGATCATCGGCTAAATCAATCTTTTTATTTCTTAATGAATCTAATACATTTTCCAATTTGTGTGAAAATTTAGCCAATGTGTCAAACTCCATTGTACCTGCCATACCTTTTAAGGTGTGAATCACTCTGAAAATATCGTTTATTATTTCTAGGTTACTTTTATCTTTTTCAAGTTCAAGTAGAAGGTCATTAAGTTCTTGAATATTTTCTTTAGATTCCTCTAAAAAAACATTTAAATATACATCATAATTCGACAATTCTATCCCCTCCTATTTCAAAGTATTCTACACCCTTTTCTAAGGATTTTGATTTCGAACCAAATTTAAAATATTCCAAAAAGCAAAGTAAGTGGCTCTTTTTCGAATTTCATCTCTATCCCCTGAAAAAACTTCTTTTACGGCAACAAAATCTTCATTAGTGAGAAAACCAAACCAAACCGTTCCAACCGATTTTTCTTCACTCCCTGAGCTTGGCCCTGCTATGCCACTAACAGATACACAAATATCACTTTCCATGATTTTCTTCAAACCATATGCCATTTCTTTGACGGTTTCTTCGCTAACAGCTCCAAATTTCTCTATTGTTTCTTTTTTAACCTCCAATAATTTTACTTTTGAATCATTAGAATACGTTACCACTGAACCTTTGAATACATTTGAAGCACCTGGAATGGATACCAATGTATTCGAAAGCATCCCTCCAGTACATGATTCAGCAAAAGAAAGTGTCTTTGAAGATTCCATTAATGCGTTAAATAAAGTACTTTCTAAACTTTTAAAACCAATAAAATGCTTACTAAATTGAGATAGGATTTTTTTTAAGATAGGCTCAAAATCAGCATTTTTTTGCATTCTAATCCTCAAACTTGGACCAATGTATTCTTCAATTTTAGTAGAGTAATCAGTGTTTTTTAAGATAACTGAAACTTCCTGCATTAATTCAGCTTCTGTTAAACCATAAAAATAAAGTGAATATTCTACTTGGTCGTTTTTCATTTTACCTTTTAATTCATTATATATATACTTCTCAAAAATTGATTTCATCTCGTTATACGGTCCTGGCAATAAATAAATGGTTTTACCATTAAAATGAACTTTTTGACCGGGTGCACTTCCTATAGGATTTGGTAGTATATCGGCATTTTTTAAAACATAGCTTTGTTTTTTTAAAACACTTAGGTATTTTCCGGTTTTGTTATAATAATAATGATTTATTTTCTCAAATAAATCTTCATTTAATACAATATCTATATTACAAATTTCAGAAACAGCCTGAACTGTTAAATCGTCTTGTGTTGGTCCCAATCCACCTGTAATAAATATTGTATCACACATTTTCAGTGCTTCTTCAATGGATAATTTTATCAAAGATAAATCGTCTTTTACATTCGTTATTTTTAAAGTATCGTATCCAAAATATTTAAGCTTTTCAGCAACGTATTTTGAGTTTCTGTCTAGTATAATACCTTCTGTTAGTTCATTACCTGTTGCAATTATACAAGATTTCAAAGGTGTCACTCCTATAGTTTATATTAAAACTAATTCATTATATTTTACCACAATTTTTTTCTTAATTTCATCATTTAGTCATTTTAATATTTGGGTACTATCATTAAACATTAAGGGGTAAACCCCTTAAGATCCCCAAAACCAATTTTTCATTTTAGTAAAGATTTTTGCACAAATCAGCAAAAGGGCAAGCCCGGGCATTGAGGGGTAAACCCCTCAAACTCCCCAAGAACAAAAATCTCTAAACAAACCCATTTGAAGACAGATTTTGCATAATTCAGCAAAAAAATCATTTAAAAACATTGTTTGCACACTGCGGCAAACTTAAAAAAGCTTTTTGCACAAGACTGCAAAAGGGTAAACCCCCAAGGCCCCCAAGAACAAAAATCAATAATTATTAAAATCGGAGTTTGGGAGTTCACCAAACGGGGCAAGCCCCTAAGACCCCAAGTTCAAAATCATAGTTTATTATAAAAAAGCTTTTTGCACAAGGCTGCAAAAGGGTAAATCCCCAAAACAGCAAAACGGGTGGGGAGCGGGGCGAAGGGGCGCTAAAGCTAACAAGAACCAAGCTTTCAAGCTTATTAAAAAGGTTCCAAAAACTTTATGATAAAAGGAGAAGAGATGAAGAGAGATATAAAAAAAGAAGCGGAACAGATCATAAATATGTTTCCACGTAGCAATTCTGAAACAGATCCTTTTAAGGTTTTGATTGAAACGGTGCTTTCTCAAAGAACAAAAGATGAAAATACCGAAAAAGCTTTTAAATCACTTTTTTCTCGTTACAAAAATGTTTTTGAGATTTCTAAATTGAATCCTGAGGACCTATATGATCTAATCAAGCCAGCAGGTATGTATAAACAAAAATCTGAAAGAATTATCAATATTTCTAGAATTTTAATTGAAAAATATAATGGAAAAGTGCCAGATGAATTAGGAGAGTTGATTAAGCTGCCAGGAGTGGGGAGAAAAACAGCCAATATAGTTTTGTATGTATCTTTTGGTAAAGAAGCACTTGCAGTTGACACACACGTACATAGAATTTCCAATAGACTCGGTTGGGTGAAGACAAAAACACCAGAAGAAACGGAAGTCCAATTAAAAAAAATTATACCCTCTGAATTATGGGGACCTCTGAATGGTTCAATGGTGAATTTTGGTCAAAAAATTTGTAAGCCAATTTCTCCAAAGTGCATGGAATGCTTTTTGAAGGAAGTCTGCCCTTCAAAACGGGTATATAAAAACAAAAGCCGGTAAATAAATACCGGCCGTTGCTTTTTAAAATCAAATTTTAAGGCATGATTATATTTCCATTATTTTTGCCTTTTTCTTTTTGATTTTTTCCAATGCCTGCTCTTTCTAATTGGTTCAACAGTTCTGGGGGTGCAATACTAATGTTACCTGCCGCTTCCTCTTGCTCAAGTAACTGTTTCATTTTTTCCTGATATTCTGCCATTCTTTTCTTCAAACTCTCTAAATCATTATCGATCCATTGTATGATTCCTTTTGAGATTTCTTCGATTCTTTCGTCATTTAAATCCATCTCTTCTTCACTTAGTTCATTTAAAGCACTTAATTCCTCTTTTACGGATTCTTTCACCTTGTCCTCATCCAACAAGTCATTTTTCTTGATTAACCTTAAAGCCACATTTGTTCTAAATTTTAAATCTTCTATAGAAATTTCTAAACTCTCCATACGTGCCATCAATGCTTGTAAAAGTTGGTCTAAAGAAACTTGCATTTGAATGCCTCCTTAAAATTTGACTTTCCTTAGTTAATTATACCATAAAATCTTTCAATTGAAAAATTCAGATTTCAAATCCCTTGTCATTAATTTGTAAATAGCCGTTTTAGGATCTACACCTTCGTATAGTACTTGATAGATTTTAGCAGCTATGGGCATTTCAATTCCTTTTTCTTTTGCATCATTATATACAGCTTTTGCAGTGTAAACCCCTTCTGCAACCATCACCATCTGTTCCAGAATTGTTTTTAGAGTCATACCTTTTGAAAGCATTTCTCCAACGTACCGATTTCTGCTATGTGAGCTAGTGCATGTTACAACAAGATCTCCAATTCCTGCTAATCCCATGAACGTTTCTTTGCTCCCTCCATAATACGTTCCATACCTAATAATTTCAACCAATGAACGGGTGATTAAAGCAGCTTTTGTGTTATCCCATTTTCCAAATCCATCTATTATACCGGCACCTATGGCATAGATATTTTTTATAGCACCGCTTATTTCTACTCCTATTAAGTCATTGTTAGTATATACTCTGAAAGTTTCATTGCTAAAAATTTCCTGTATATATTTGTTAACCTGACTGTCCCTACCTGCAACTACAACCGATGTAGGTACATCTTTTGCTACTTCTTCTGCATGACTGGGACCACTTAGCGTACAATAGTTAAACCCTGATAGGTATTCCTCAAAAATTTTACTCGGTATTTTTTGGTTTTTAATTTCCATGCCTTTTGATAGATTGACAAAAACAATATCTTTGTTTGTAAGAGAATCTTTGTGAATTTTGCTTAACACATCTGATATATGTTGAACAGGGATAGCTATAATTACAATTTGTGCGTTCTTTAGGCTTTTATTTATATTCCCTTCAACATTTATTTCTTTTGCAGGGAGTTTTAGGGTAGATAGATATCGGGGGTTACTTCCATTTTTTATTTCTTGTAAGAGCTTTTTGTCTCTATCCCAAATTGTTACTTTTTGATTATTATCCACTAAATGCTTTGTCATTGCCGTTCCCCAACTACCGGCACCCAAAACCGTTATACAAGACATTAATTTTCTATCTCCTTGGCGATTGTATTCACCACTTCTTTAACCGCAGGGGTCCTATAAGCTTTTGCTATGTCATCTAATTTTACTAACCATCCTTCTTTCATTTTAATGACATTAACAAAGTAACTTTGAATATACCCCTCGTCTTCAGAAAAAACCTTTACTAAGTATTTTGAACCATCTAATTTAGTGTATATGTCCTTTATAACTATAGTTTTATTTTTACTAGATTTTTT
Source organism: Petrotoga miotherma DSM 10691 (assembly GCF_002895605.1). Lineage (GTDB taxonomy): Bacteria > Thermotogota > Thermotogae > Petrotogales > Petrotogaceae > Petrotoga > Petrotoga miotherma. The sequence continues at coordinate 52,973 of NZ_AZRM01000064.1, read as the reverse complement.
AAATCCAACCAGAGATTGTAATTTATCAAAATTCACATTTTTGATTTTCTCATGAGGCAAATCGAAATCCCCTTCTAACAACCTTTTTATTGATTTTTCGCATCTTTTTTGTGCAATAAGTAAATACTTTTTTCTTCCTTCATTTTCCCACTTTTTTTCGTATCTCGTTTTGAAAGGTAATTGGTTTATTTCGGAAATATTTTTTACTTCAAAACATCCGTTGTTTAAAAATTTTTCTTTAACATCAGAAGCATACCAAAAAATGTCGGTTGTTAAAATTAATTCACCGTCTACTTCTAATACCGACGATAAAGTGTCTATAAATTTTTCGTCAAAAAGACGGTTTTTTGCGTGCTTGCTTTTTGGCCATGGACATGGAAAGTTAACTATTACTTTATTAATCGAGTTGTCAGAAAAAAACTCCCTAAGGGCAAATTTTGCATCTTCAAGTATTATTTGTACGTTATTTAAATTATTTTGAAAGATTTTCTTTTTTATTTTGTGACAAGAAGTTAGGGATGTTTCTATTCCGATATAATTATAATTATTGTTGTGTTGGGCTAAATTTACTAAAAGTTCGCCACCGCCGAATCCAACTTCAACTATCAACTTATTGCTATTTCCAAAAATTTTATTCCATTCTATAGGATAACTTTTTATTTCCTTTGTATTTACTTGATACATTCGTAAATAAGAATAAGAACTCAAAACTTCCTTACCTCCAAAAAAGGGGGTCATAATCGTATTTATTACAAAAATTCATCAATTACTCATTAACAGAGGAACTTTCTGGTGCCATTTCGCCTAAATATTTTTTAACCTTTAAATGTAATTTTGATTTTTTCCTTGCGGCATAGTTTTTATGTACAGCACCATGTGATTTTGCCGTGTCAATAATTTTAAAAGATTTGCTTAATAGCTGCATCAATTCTTCCCTTTCAGCATTTTCTTGAATTTTCTTGTCTATTTCCTTAGAAATTTCCTTAATCCTCTTTTGATATCCACGATTTTTTTGTCTTCTTTTTTCTGATTGTCTAACCCTTTTTTCTGCCGATTTTTTATTTGGCAATTTTGAAATACCTCCTCAATTTTTGTTTTTCGCCCTGTAACCCTTTTAAAATCAAAATCTTTTGCCTTTTAGTAAATTACAATCCTAATGCTGCTTTCAATTCCTTAACTTTATCTAATCTTTCCCATGGAAATTCTACATCTTTTCTTCCAAAATGCCCGTAAGCGGCGGTTTCTTTGTAAATAGGTTGTAATAGATTTAAGTTAGTAATTATCGCCGCAGGTCTAAAGTCAAATATCTCTTTTACAATTTTATATATCTTTTCTTCATCAACTTTCGCCGTACCTTTCGTGTCAACATTTATTGAAACGGGTTGTGCAACGCCAATTGCGTAGGAAAGTTGAATTAAAACTTCATCTGCTGCACCACTTGCTACTAAATTTTTAGCTACGTATCTTGCCATATAAGTAGCGGATCTATCCACTTTGGTAGGATCCTTTCCTGAAAAAGCTCCTCCACCGTGTGGTGCCCAACCACCATATGTATCAACGATTATCTTCCTTCCAGTCAGTCCTGTATCAGCTTGAGGACCCCCAATAACAAATCTTCCTGTAGGATTGATAAGAATTTTTGTGTTTTTTGTAAAAAGGTTTTCCGGTATGACTGGAGTTATTACATGTTTTTTTATTGCTTCTTCTAACTCTTGCCTTTTTATATCAGGCGAATGTTGGGTGGAAATAAGTATAGTCTCTACGCCTAGTGGTTGATTATTTTCATCATACTCTACTGTTACTTGAGTTTTACCGTCTGGCCTTAAAAAATCCAATGTATCCGATTTTCGAACATCGGCCAATCTTTTGGCAAGTCTGTGAGCTAAGAGAATAGGCAAGGGCATATAAGCATCCGTTTCGTTTGTCGCATATCCAAACATAATGCCTTGATCTCCTGCTCCTATTTTTTCAAAAGGGTCTTCTTCTTGTCTTGATTTAACTTCTAACGATCTGTCAACCCCCAGAGCTATATCAGGTGATTGTTCTTCAATAGAAGTAATTACAGCGCATGTTTCACCATCAAATCCAAATTTAGCTCTGTTATAACCTATATCTAAAATAGTATTCCTGACAAGTGTTGGAACATCTATATATGCAGAGGTTCTAACTTCACCTGTTACTACAACTAGTCCCCTTGTCACTAAAGTTTCTACAGCACATCGGGCATTCATCTTATTTTCTTCGGGTTCTTTTTCCAGTATAGCATCAAGTATAGTATCAGAAATTTGATCACAGATTTTATCAGGATGACCTTCCGTTACACTTTCACTGGTAAAGAGCATTTTTTTCACATTTAAGCCTCCTTGATTTCTTCGAGTGTTTTTCGTCAGATTTCAGTTTATTTTTAGAATTCCACGAGGTAAATTATACCAAAAAAATTAATTTCCTCAAGTGAAGAAAAACGATACACTGTTAATTTTTAAAAATAAAATTAACATTTCTTATGGTTTTATGAATTTCAATTTATAAACTTTTTCGTTACCCCATATGTCTTCTAAAACGATTTCTCCATTTAAAGTCGTTGAGGTTTCATAAGAAAATGCTGAAAAGTCATTGATAACTATTGGAGATAAATGGTCATCAGAGTACATTTTCAGCCAATATATGGAAGATGTTGAACCATATCCAAATACAGCATCAGCTTTGTATATTTCTGACTCTTTGATTATGCTAAAATCCATTTTATAGGTTAAAATATCATTGATATACATAGAAACTTTTTTAGGAAGAATAGTGGAGTTGTCCCCTAATTTTTCACGTACTCTAATGTCTATCCGGGGATAGTTACCTGTGTATTCTACAACAGTTTCTCCATTTTCTGTAACTTCAAAATATTTGTTATTGGATCTGATTCTCATTAATTCCAAAGATTTATCCCTTTGTTCATGATATTCTAAAAACTCAAGGGGGTCGTACATGGTGAAATCATCTTGGGATTGCTTTAAAACTTCAAAATGCAAGTGAGGCGCTATGGCTTCCCCGGTATCTCCTGAATAAGCTATAACCTCATTTAGGTTTATTGGGATTTTACCTTTGGGAAAAACAATTTCTATTCTTTGATTTCCAAACTCGTTTTGAACTAATTGAGAATATTTAGATATTTTATCAGAGAAAACACTCAAATGGGCATATCCACTAACTAAATCAGAGTCTTCATGGTATAAAAATATTGCATTGCCGTAAAGAGGATCGTTTAACCAAATCTTATAAAGAGAACCTTCAGCGGCCGCATAAACAGATTCTCCCTTTCTGTTGAAAGTAGAAAAATCTACTCCTAAATGAAAATGTGATTCAGCTCCTGTATCTCTGTATTCACCAAAAGATGCGGTTATGTATGAGTTTTTTATAGGTGGCTGAAATAGCTGAGAAATGGCAAAAATAGAAAATATAAGGATGTATAAAGATATCAAAAAAGTTTTTTTCAAATTAATTCCCTCCATAGTTCTCATAACGTTATTTTGAAAAAATACTAGAAAACTACCCCTTCTTTCCTAGGGGCAGTTTTTTATTTTTCTCTTTCTACTCATCTTTAGACGACTGTTCTTGGAAAAGTTTTATATATTTTGAAGGTGCCATCATTTTTATGGCATGTTTATAAACCAGTGATTGTTCACCGTTTTTTTCCAATAAAACAGTATAATCATCAAAAGATCTTACCACTCCGCTTGTTTGAAATCCCCCTTCTAAATAAATTTTTACTTCTATCTTGTTAATCCTCAGAATGTTCAAAAATCGGTCTTGTAAATTAAATTTTTCTGCCATGTTATCACCCCTCGTATCAGAAATTAAATATACTTTTTCTAGAAAGACTTGCTATAGCGCCACTTCGCCCCGCTTCCCCCCCATAAGGAAGGAGGAATAAGGCTTTACCCAGCTCCAGACTCATTAAATAATTTCACTTACTATTTGATCTACTACGCCTTCTTGAGTTGTTTGGCTCAAATTGATCCATCTTGCAGATTCTATCTTGCGAAAGTATATAATCTGTCTTCTGGCATAGTTGCGGGTGTTTACTTTTATCTGGTGAATCATTTCATTAAAATCGATTTTCCCATATAGATATTGTATCACTTCTTTATAACCTATGGTGTTTAAAGCGTTAAGAGTTGTAGAATACCCTAAAGACAAGAGATTTTGTACCTCATCTATCAGACCTTCATTTATCATTTGATGGACTCTTTTGTTTATCCTTTCATGCAATTCTTGCCTTTCTCTATCTAGTACTATTATATGATAATCAAAAGAATTGTCGTTTTGCCTATTTTCTTTTACAATCTCCCCCATTTTGATACCTGTTATAACATAAATCTCTATGGCCCGGATGATCCTTTTTAAATCGTTTGGATGTATCTTTAGAGCTCTTTGTGGATCCAAATCTACCAATATCTTTCTCAATACACCAGGATTATTTTTTTCTAATTTTCTTAAATAAGTCCTTAAACCATAGTCAGATTTTACATTCAAAAAACCTTTCCTCAGAGCATCAAGGTATAGGCCTGTCCCACCAACTAAAACTGGTGTATTTCCTCTATTTAGTACTTCATCAATCTTTTTTTCTGCCATTTTTTTATAATCAAAAGCTGTAAAATGGGTTCGTGGATCTATTGAGCCAAATAAATGATGTGGGATCATCTGTTTGGTTTCTTCATCAGGCATAGCGGTACCGATTATAAGATGGCTATAAATTTGTCTAGAGTCCATACAAATTATTTCTCCATTAATTCTTCTGGCTATTTCTACGGATACTTTTGTTTTTCCAACAGCTGTAGGGCCCACTATAACTAAAACTTTGTTCACTTTTCAATCACTCCGAAAAATACTCCACTTTTTTTACTTCCGATTTTTTTATCGAAGTCGTACAAATCCCACACACTGTCGTTAGAACGTGCTTTGATTACTACTTTTTTCCTAGCTATTTTAACCATCTTTTCTAAATCTTCTTGTGTAATTTTATCGTATCGAGCAAATTTCCTCAAAGGATTTATAGAGCTTGATTTGTACTGAGGATTCTCGAACATAGGATCACAATAAACAATCTCATAACTTTTTTCTTTTTGCTCGTTTAGAAAAATTTTATAATCTGAATTGATAACTTTGATCTTTTTTGAAGCTTCTTTCATCCAATTTTCTTTATAATCGTAGTTTGTTATATTTTCTGCAACAACCGCATATATAGGAAAAGAAGCCTCTAAGCCTACTACTTTTTCACAAAAATACGACAATAGTAAGGCATCACTTCCAAGGCCAAGGGTTAAATCAAGTATGATATCGTTTTTTTGTGGAGATACAGCGTTTATTAAATGATCAATTCCATTTTTTAAATAATTGTTCAATCTTATTTTGGAAACAGAAGGATGGAAAAATAATTTTCCATCCTCCCATTGAAAGTTTAGGGCTAGTTTCTTATCTATTACAAAATAAAAGTTCCCTTCGTCCATTCTAAGCTTATTTCTTTCTAGATACACACCACCATATTTGTTGGCTAATTGCAACGCTTTTTCTATTTGTTTTTTATTTGGCTTATGGGAAGTTGTAAAGATCCATTTGGTGGAATTCTTCACCATTTATTATAACTCCTTTGTCAGCTAATCGATTTTTTAAATCCAAAAGGATCTGATTTCTTTTTAGAATTTCATCATTCAGTTCTTCTTTTCGTTTTTCAATTTCATTGTACTGTTCTTTTAAATTGTAATATAAGTCTATTTGTCTATATATTTGGAAGGAGACGAACCCCAATATGAATATTAAAGCGCTTAACAATAAAAGTCGCAAGATGATGGAAATATTCGGTTTTTTACGAGCGAACAATTGTTTTTTCTTACTTTTGTTTCTATCTAATTCAATAAATGGGATTGCACTCACTTCCTAAATCGAATCTTATGTTTAACCTTTCAACCCAGTTCTTGCGATACCTTCTATGAAATATCTTTGTAAGAATATAAACAATATTACTATAGGAATCATAGTAAAAGTGGATGCTGCCATTAAAAGGTTGTAGATCTCTCCCGCATCAGTTCTAAAATTTTGTAATCCCACTGAAAGTGTTCTCATTTCAGGACTTTTGGTGACAATTAAAACCCATAAAAAGGCGTTCCAACTCCCTACAAATTTTAGTAGTGCCCCCGTTAAAATTGCAGGTCTACTAAGAGGTACCATCACGGTCCATAAAAATCGCCAACTTGAAGATCCGTCTATTTTAGCAGCGTCCCATAACTCGTTGGGCACAGTCATAAACTGTTGCCTGATCAAAAAAATGGCAAAAACACTAATCACCCAGGGAACGATCAAAGCATAATAACTGTCTATCCATGAAAATTTACTAATAGTTATATAATTTGGTACTAATAGAACCTCACCCGGTATCATCATGGTAGCTAAAAAAGTTATAAAAATAAAATTCTTTCCCCAAAAATTAAGTTTTGAAAATGCAAATGCAGCCATCGACGCAAATATTATCTCCAAAACGGTGGTTATTAGAGAAACAAAAACCGTATTCACATAGTATCGGGAAAATGGAGCACCGTTCCATGCATCAACATAATTTTGAAATATATTCCCCAAGACCTGATTAAAAGAATATTCAACTTTTCCGGAAGGAACATCGTCAAACAACCAAATTGATGGTACATTTACTGTGTATAATTCAACATTCGAATTATTTTTGTACAAAATCATATCAACAAAAGGCGGTGCGGTTACAATATTTACTTTGGAAATCGTATCAAGGAAAAACCTATCGAAATCTTTTAATATTTTATCATATTCTTTCCTTTTTTCCAATATCCTTGCGAACTCTTCTTCCTTTCCTTGAATGTTTTCTATTAAAAAACGATAATCGGAATCTGAGAGCACTGCCTGGGCTTGATCAAAGCTAGCCTGGTTCTGCGATAACGTTCTAATAATGTTTGTGTATATTGAGAGGTTTCTGGGGTCTTCTATTAATGAATTACTCACATCATTTACAAAATCGTTCTCTAGATATGAAACAACTTCTTGATTCAAATTATCGATATTTTTCTCGTTAGCTAATGAGATCACAATTTTTTTAAATGATTCTGGAAATTCAGTTTCTTGGATTCTGTCTATGATATTTTGATACTTTGTTTCTCCAGTAGGAACGTCGAATATTATGTTCACATCTTCAAATGTAATATTTTGTTCCTCACCATATTTTTCGTTAAAATACATAAAGAAAGTTAGAGTATTGATCTCTTTCATAATGGGTTCGTAAATATTTCTTTGAATCAAAGTATTTGTGTTGGAGAGTATGTCATCTTCAAAAGTTTGAAACTCAGACAAAAAATCAGCGAGTAGATTAATTAATTCTTCTACCTCATTTTCACTAATTATTCTTAACTCTGCTGGATAGGAAGATAATTTTGAATTCAAATCATTGGTTTTCGATTTTATCGTTTCCAAATAATTGGAAAATATTTCTTTACTTCTTGTTATACTTTCTATTTGACTTTCTGTCATATTCGGGTTCGTTCTAAAATACGGTAAGATATTGATATTTCTTTGGAGGGTTATATCTATAAAATTCTGAACTTTGCTTATACTTTGTTGTATCCTTCTTATCGTAGTAGTCTGTTTAAAATAGCCATCTTCTTGGGAAAAAAGAGCAAAATAAATACTTTCAAAAGTTTCAAGGGAATAATCTTCTATAACAAATAAGCTCGATAAATCTTCTCTTAATTCAATATTTGAAATATAATCGTAGATATCAGACATCATATACTCGACACTTGCTTGCTCTGTATAATCGATCTCGTCAAAAGAGAGTTGTACCCTTCCTCGCCTTACAAAGTCCCCATCTATTTCATAGACCAATTTGTAAGGATTGTAGCTTTCTTGGGTTGATAAAGTTCTAAATTCAGCTAAACTTAAGCCTGTCCTTGGGGAAGGTTTTGAGGGAGTTAATTTTAAATTTAAATCCCATTCATTCTGAAAATTTTTTGTTGTCCATGTTGGAGGCCATAAGTTGATTTCGCTGCTTGTTTTCAAAGAAGTCATTATCATCCACGCAAAAGGCAAGAGCATAACTATCGCGCCTCCTGCTAACAGTAAATAAACTATCAAAGTCCAAAGTGTTTTTATAAACTTTGTATAATTCAAGTATAATTTCCTCCCTTAGGATTCGTAGTGTATTCTACTTCTGCTACTTCTCATCTGAAGAATTGTAAACAATAGAATAATTCCAAAAAGCACGTAAGCAGCAGCACTAGCTCTTCCCATCCTTTGTTGAACATAGAACATATCAAACACGTAGTAAACCATGGTCATTCCACTGTTGTTGTAAGGTCCAGGCATACCTACATAGAGGATAAAAATCTCATCGAAAACTTTAAATGCTCCGATCATTGCAACTATGATTATAAAAAAAGTTGTAGGAGATAATAAGGGTAAGGTTATAAACTGAAATTTTTGAAAAGGTGTGGCTCCATCCACTTCAGCAGCTTCGTAGTAAGTTTTATCTATATTTTGCAGACCCGCCAAAAAGATTATTGCGTAATATCCTACCATCTTCCATATAGATATTATGGCAACGGTAGGAATCGTAAACTTCTGATCTTTCAACCATGGAACTTTTGAAAAACCCATTTGAGTTAAAATATAATTTAATAAACCATTGTCATTGAATATCCATTGCCATACTAGAGAAATTGCCACAACACTTGTAACAAAGGGAATAAAATAAACCGTTCTAAAAATAGTTTTACCATATAATTTTCTATTCAATAATAAGGCTATTAACAAGGCAAACAGAATAGTTATAGGCGTGGAAAGTAGAACATAATAAGTGGTATTCCATATCGCTTTGATGAATAACGACTGTTCCTTTGCCAAACTCAAAAACCTAATAATTTCAGGCACTCCCAAAGAGTAAAACGCTATCCATAATACGATGAACATAATTATCCGAAGAAAAATTTTATTGGACATTTGATCTAAAAAGTGCAAAGATAATAAAATAGTGTAAACAACAACAAGAACTAAAGCACTTATTATATTAAGATACTGTATTAAATTAGTAGTTAACAAAGAAAGTATTCCTAACATACTCATAGAAATAATTAAATATTTTTGACGAGGAGTCTTTACCTTTTTTAGATCAAAGATTAAATGAATGATAAAAATAGCAGTCATAAAGATTAGAAGTGTATTGAAAAATGTTTCATTGAGAGTAATATTCACAGGTTGGTTCAATTTAAATAAATCTATATAATTTTGAAGCCCAATGAATAACGGATTATCTTGATTTTGAAAATCCCACTTAAAAAAGCTCAGATAAAAGGAATAAAAAATAGGCCAAAAAACAAAAATCCCTAAAACAACAAATGATGGTAATAGATACAAATAGGCTGAAATACTTTCTTTAACTTTCCTGTATTTAGCAGGTTCTAAATATTTTTTTGATAACATTCTGACTAAAAGCAAGGAAAAGACGATCAATAAAACATAAAAGATGATGGCGTATTCAGCTTTTAACAATATTTTCTGCCTCCCGCTATTTAGTTATTTCCTTTAGAAACTCTAAAACCTTGTCTATAGCGCCCCTTCGCCCCGCAGCCCACCCATAAGGATAAAGGAGTCTTTGTCTATTTACCCTACTCTCCGCCCCCTAGTTGTACTTTTGGTATATTTCAAATAACTTTTTCAACGTTTGTTCGAAAGGGGCTTTTTCTTCGATTCTCTGTGTTAAAAAACTATTTATATTTTCTATTTCTTCCAAAGCTATGTCTACTTTTTTATTACTCCCCTTCTTATACGCACCAACTTCGATTAAATCCTTGGAATTTATATAACTAGCGTAAATATCTTTAACAAACAAAGCTGCTTTAAGGTGCTTTTCATCTACTACTTCTTTCATCAACCTACTTACACTGGAAAGGATATCTATCGGGGGATAATGCGAAGAATCTGCGAGGCTTCTTGAAAGAACGATATGACCATCGACTATACTTCTTACAGCGTCACCAATTGGATCGTTCATATCATCGGCTTCAACCAATACTGTATAGATTGCAGTCATACTTCCTTTCTCAGAGTTTCCAGCTCTTTCTAAAATTTTTGGCATATTTGCAAAGACGCTCGGTGTGTATCCTCTGGTGGTTGGTGGTTCGCCAATAGAAAGTCCTATCTCTCTCTGAGCCATAGCCCATCTAGTGATTGAATCCACCATCATTAAAACATTGTAACCTAAATCTCTAAAATACTCTGCGATAGTGGTGGCTGTGTAAAGAGCTTTTACTCTGAGTAAAGCAGGTGAATCTGAAGTTGAAACTATCAAAACAGATTTTTTTAGTCCATCCTCCCCAAGATCTTTTTCAATAAAATCTTTAACTTCTCTTCCTCTTTCTCCTATCAACCCAATAACGTTTATATCTGCTTCCGTATTTCTGGCAATCATGCCCAGTAAGGTACTTTTTCCTACGCCACTTCCTGACATTATTCCAATTCTTTGACCTTTACCAAGAGTTAAAAAGGCATCAATCGCCTTTACCCCTACAGATAAAGGCTCTTTAATCCTGTTTCTTAAAAGTGGGTTAGGCGCAGCTCTATATATACTTTTATTTTCATAACTCTTTATTTTTGAACCATCCAATGATCTTCCCAAACCATCCAACACGTGTCCTAAGAGTTCTGAGCTAATTTTCACGTTGATTTTACTATCTACTCTTTCCACCGGCGCCCCAACATAGATTCCACTGACATCCTCTAACGGCATCAACAAAACTCTATTATCAGAAAAACCTACGGTCTCTGCAAAAATCTTGGAACCATCTTTCAATTTTATTCTACATAGATCACCTAAAGCAACACTGGGGCCAATTGATTCAATAGTAACACCTATTATCCTACTAATTTTACCTTCCAGCTCAAATAAAGGCCTGTTTTGTAATTTATCAGTAAAATAAGCTAAAGAAGAGGAAAAATTATTTCTTTCCATTTAAAGCTTCCTCCAACATGTTCAAAATATCTTCAAAAAATGTTTGAGGAGTTAGATCGAAAATTCCTTGATCTGTTTCCAAAACTATTTGGTTATCTTTCAAAGAAGGATCTTCTACTATGTAAAAAAAGTCAGAAAACTTTTCCCTTATTAAATCGGCAAATTCTTTATTAAAAGAAGGACTCAGTTTAATTTTGGAATTTTGTAAGGAGGAAAGTTTCTTTTCTAAATTTTGAAAAATAATTTCTACCCACTGAGGGAAGTCAATCTTTTCTTTAAAATATCTTTCGACGACAGCCTTGATAGTGTTTTCGCAGAAAATTAAACTTTGCTGTGACAACTCTTTGATATAAATATCATACTCTTTTGATATCCTTTGAATTTGAGTGCTAACCTTTTTAAGCTCTTCTTCAAGGGTCTTTTTCCTCTCTTCCATATATTTACCTTGCTCTTCTCTTAATTTTTTAGCTTCTAATTCTGCATTTTCAATTATTTTTTGGCTGGTAATTTTAGCGTTTTCAATTATCTTTTGAGCTTCTTTTTGAGCATCTGACTCGATCTGCTCTTTTAATTTATCTTTTTCTCTTTTACTTTCTTCATATTGTACTTGCTCTATTTCTTCTACAGATAATTCAAAGGCTTTATCTAAAACAACAAATTTATTATTTACAATTCTTTTATTCAATCAATTCTTCACCTGCCCCGCCACCAGCTATAATAATCTCACCAGACTCTTCAAGTTTTCTGATTACATTGATGATTCTTTGTTGTGCTTCATCTACATCCCTAACTCTAACAGGTCCCATAAAATCTAATTCTTCTTTTATAATCTGTGAAGCCCTTTTAGACATGTTTTTAAAAATGACATTTTTAACTTCTTCGCTAGAACCTTTTAAAGCCATTGTTAAATCCTTACTATCTACTTCACGAAGTATTCTTTGTATAGATCTATCGTCCAACTTGACAATATCTTCAAAAACAAACATTCTTCTCCTAATTTCATCCGACAGCTTTGGGTCTCTTTCTGAAAGCTTTTCAAATATATTATTACTGACCGCCCTATCGATGTTATTCATTATTTCCGCGGTAATATCTATCCCACCAACCTGAGAAAAAGTTTGAACGGTGAAAGCAGAAAGACGATCCTTTAACCTACTTTCTATCTCTTTTACAATATCCGGGTTGGCAGAATCCATAGTGGAAATTCTTTTTATCACGTCTAATTGTAAAGATTCAGGTAGTTCAGAAATAACTTGAGAAGCGGCTTGAGGTGGAAGATAACATAAGATAAGGGCAACCGTCTGTGGATGTTCGTTTTGTAACACATTAACCATCTGTGACACATCCACTTTTCTTAAAAATTCAAAAGGTTTTACCTGCAAATTTGACACCAATCTATCTATTATATCTATGGCTTTTTCTGGTCCAAAAGTTTTTTCGAGAAGGTTTCTTGCATATTCAACACCACCGGTGTTGATATAATCTTTTGCCTTTATGTATTCTCCAAATTCGTCCATAACCGTTTTTTTTGTTTTTTCATCAATTTTTTCCAAATTTGCTATTTCTAAAGTTAATTGTTCTACTTCTTCTTCATCCAACTTTTTTAAGATTTTACTTGCTCTCTCAGGCCCCAATAGTACTAACAATATTGCAGATTTTTTTAAACCATCTAATTCTTTACTCTTTTCAGCCATTTAAAACAACTCCTTTTAACATTTAACGAGTTTTAAGCCAAGATTTAATGATATCTGCAACCTCATCGGGATTATTTTCCGCCAAAGTTGTAATCTCTCTTAATCTCTCTTGTTCGGGTGAAACTTCTTCAACCTCAACGCCTCTTTCTTTCATCGCTTCTTCAACTCTGGACTCTAACTGTCGCTTTCTTTCTTCGACGAGTTGCGAGGCCTTTCTGGCTCTACGAGCTCTAGCAATTAGGATGACAAGCATCATTAGGAATGCGATCACAATTATAGCAATTACAATATTCGTAATTCTTTGTCTTCTCTGTTGTAATTGATATTCAATATCCGCCCTCATCGCTTCCAAATCCCTATTGAACTGTATATCAACTAAAGAAATATTATCTTCAGGTGCACCAACGGCTGTTGCAATGGCTGTTTTAATTTGAGACCTCAACTCTTGATTATCTTCAACTTTACTGTTTTGAAAATCGATAAAAAGTGTTATGCTTTTATTGGATATTTCTCCGTTTTTATCTTCAATAGTCTTTTTATAAATCTCATTTACATCGTAGTTGGTTATCACATCTGAGCTGCTGTAATAATTTCCTGTACTCGTAGGCGTTTGATAAGTATAGGGGGGAATGTTGGAATCAACACCAGGTACCCCGCCAGAAGAAGGAGAAGAACTACTTTGTTCGGTCTTAGTCTGTTGGCTTAAAATTATTCCATTTTCATCCACAACCGGTTCGACTTTTCTTTGTTCTTCTTCTAATTTTTGCCAATTTAATTCTATCTCAGGAACAACAACAACATTCCCTAAACCAAAGACTGATTGTAAACCGCTTTCTACTTTTTGCTTATAATATTTTTCTATCTCGGCTTTTAGCTGAAATTTAGTATCAGCACTACTGATATCTTCTCCCACGGCAACCTGAGCACTCAAATCGTTAGAAAAATTATCTACTACTTTTACATTCTCTGGTTGCAACCCAGCTACAGCCCCGGCTACTAAATTAATTATTCCCTTAATTTGGTTTGAGGATACACTCATTCCAGGATTCAATACTAACAAAACAGATGCAGATGGTTTTGGGCTTTCACCAACTTGGTAGTAAGTTCTTGGAGGAATAACTAAATGAACGCGGGCACTTTGTACCGGTTCCATAGAAGCTATACTTCTAGATAATTCGCCTTCCAAAGCGATCTGATAGTTGACCTGCTTATCGTAACTGGTAGCTCCAAAGCCTTGGTTTTGAAGAAGTTCATAACCTTGAAGATTGTAGCCCAATGAACCTTCACTGGCTAATTTCATTCTCAACTCCGCTACATTCTGATTCGCAACGTAAATATTACCAAAATCATCTACTTTGTATTCTATACCCATTTCTTCCAACCTTGTTACAATATTACCCGCATTTGCTTGATCCAAACCTCCGATAAAAAACTCATAATTTTTTCTTGAAAGCAATATTGAAAAGAATACTATCAACACAATGATAGAAATTAACAAAACTATATAGTTTCGTTTTTTGCTTTTATCTAGATTTTTCCACCAGTCTCTTAATTGTTGCAAATACTTTTCCATAAAGACATCCCTTCCTGAGAACTTTTTTAAAAGGCTAATCTAAAACCTAGATTTATAGAAGTTTCATAAACTTCGTACCCCACGAAAAGGTCTAAGTTGTAAATTGAAAAATAACTGGAAAGCAGTAAATTGTCAGAATTTATTAATACTTTCGAGGTCCAATTATTCGTTAATTCGTGTTTATAAATTAACTCAGGATTTTCTGGCCCTTTAAGAATAAAGTTTTGCCACGGTAAACCAACGCGCAAAACAATATCTTCTGGAACGGTTTTACCTTTTATGCCAAAACCAAAATTCGTTCTAGGTACGTAGAAAAAGGTATAGCCATAATCTGTTTGGATGTCTATGGAATCTAATTCTAGTATTTGTTCTAAAGGAAATTCTAAACCAACATTCCCGTATATCTCAACTTTCCTATAAGCAAATCCACCTTTAAATTCCGTAGATATTTTATCTTCTGGGAAATAAGACACTCTACCTCCTATAAAATAAGGAGAATATATTTTTGTGTTAGAATAATTTAGTTGCGCTCTTTTTACCTTCTCATAGTATGCTTCACCAGCAGAAGATACCCTTCCAGACATAACTGCGGTAGGTCCATCATGGTATGCTATAATCTGCAACCTTTCATCATCAAAAAGCCGCCGAAGATAACCATGGTATTCTAAGGCACCTTTTAGATTGTCATATGGATCAAATAAATTATAAACGTGTAAATCGACCCCCGTTGGATTTTTCAATTGAAGTAGTCCCATCGCTTTAGAAGACGAAATAGCATGCGTGTAATTAGACGATTCTACCACCATTTGCCCACCTATCAATGTTCGCGGTTGGGACCACACACTTTCTAACAATTTATTTGAGTCCATTATTGGATATTTGTTAATAGTATAAAATTCCACTCCAAACTCTCCTGTGGAATTTGAATTGTATTCAAAATAAGTATTCGGTTTCATAAACAAGTAATCGTAAACTTCATAATAAGAAAAGAATAAAATTGGCAGAAATATAAAAATTGCCAACCCAACAAAAGCCTTCAAAAAAACACCTTCTAAAAGATATCTATTAGGTCCATGATGATATCTGCTATACTTTCACCTGTTTTTTCTGCAATCTTCAAAACTTCTTCTGCACTAACTTCTTTCAGTTCCTCAGGAACAGCTTTATCTGTTATAGCGGTGATACCTAAAATCTCCATACCAGCATGTTTTGCAACAATAGCTTCTGGTACGGTCGACATACCTACCAAATCAGCGCCAAAATTTCTCATCATAGCCATTTCAGCTGGTGTCTCGAATGTGGGGCCACTTAAACCTAAATAGACACCAGAATATACTTTAATGTTAAGTTTCTTAGCGGATTTAAAGGCTTCTTGAACCAAAGACTTCGAGTAAACTTCCGTCATATCAGGGAATCTAGGACCCCAATCATCGAAATTTGGTCCAATCAGCGGATTGTCACCAAAAAAATTGATATGATCTGTAATTATACACGGTACACCAACTTCAAAATCGGGGTTTAACGTTCCCGCTGCATTAGTCAATATGAGAGTTTCAATACCTAATTCTTGCATTACACGAATTGGAAAGGTAACCTCTTTCATAGTGTATCCTTCGTAGTAATGAAATCTTCCATTCATAAGTAATGTATCTTTGCCCTTCAAACTCCCTATCATCAATTCCCCTTTATGGCCCGGAGCGGTAGAGCTTGGGAAGTTTGGAATATCAGAATAAGGAATTGAAAGAGTTTCTTCTAAATTTTGAGAAATTTTCCCTAATCCAGACCCCAAAATGATCGCAATGCTGGGCTTTTTCATGGTCTTTTCTTGAATATACTTAGCTGCTTCTCTCACTTTTGATACGTATTGTTCAATGTCCATGTAATATTAGCCTCCTTATTCTATATAGCCAATGTACGGTAAATTTCTATATTTTTCGTTGTAATCCAATCCGTATCCTACTATAAATTTATCTCCGATTTCAAATCCAGGAAATCTTACTTGAATTCCGTGTTCATGAATCGTTTTTAAAACTATTGATGTAATTTCTAAAGAGGAGGGATTTTGCCTCTCTAAATATTTTACTATATATTTTAACGTATTTCCAGTATCCACAATATCTTCAACTATTAAAACATGCTTATTTTCGAGAGGCTCATCTAGCCAACTTTTTACTTTTACTTTTCCAGTGGTTATATCCCCGGAGTAACTAGATACCTGTATGAAATTATAATTAACGTTCAACTGTATCTTTTTTACCAAATCGCTAAAGAAATTAACGGATCCTTTTAAGACACATACGGCGACAATTTCATCCGTTATATTTTTATAATAATCATCTATTTGCTTAGCCAAATCCTCAACCTTTTTTTGTATTTCTTCCTCTGAAATAAGCACTTTTAGCGACATTATATACCTCCCCATAGAAATAAAAAATTACTCTCTTTATATTCTTAATTCTTTTAAAAATCAAAACTTCCCCAAAAAAATTCATTCTCAGAAATATTATAAGTTATTATGTTATTAGGAGTTATTTTATGGATCTAAATTCAACAAATATATTGTATCACAAGTAAAGGCCATTTGCTTCATTACTTAAAGATTATATCACAATTAATTCGCCAGAGTTTATTTTTCTTAGCTCCCCGTTATCGTCCATTATTTCCAAATAATCTGACTGGATATCGTTTACTATACCATAAATACTTCCATTATTTTCAGTTGATACTTGGACCTTATCTCCTACTTTCACATTCAAATGATTTAACCACATTTTTGTGATGGCTGAAATTGCTTTGGGTTTGAAGTATTTTAGATAATATGAATGGTAAGCAACATGGTTCAATTCATTCAAAAGTTTTCTCAATGGAATTTCCTTCCCAACAACATCTTTTAAAGCAATCGAGCTATTGGAGATTTCTTCACGTAATTCGTTGTTAACGTTTATTCCTACTCCCACTATAACGCAACTAGGTGAACCGCCATTATAAACACTCTCTCCTAAAATTCCACACACCTTTTTAGAATTTATCAAAATATCGTTAGGCCATTTAATGATGGGGTTCAACTTGTATTTTTTTTTCAAGACATTATAAATTACCAAAGAGTACATTCTCAAATAATAATATGGGATCAAAGGTCTTTTACGGGGTTTGAATAACACCGAAAACCACAACCCCCCCAAAGGAGAATACCACCTACTGTTTTTCCTTCCGTAACCTTCTGTTTGTTCTAAAGCCCAAACAACAGTTTCTGATGGCAGTTCACGCCAGTGTTTTTTGATGTAGTTGTTTGTTGAATCTACTTTATCCAAAAGAATCAAATTATCACCTATCATTTTAGCAGACTTTTCCTCCTCTTAAAAACTCTTTAGATAGCGCCCCTTCGCCAAACATTAAGGGGTAAACCCCTTAATATCCCCAAGTTCAAAATCATAGTTTATTGCAAAAAAGCTTTTTGTATAAGGCTACAAAAGGGCAAGCCCCTTAAAAGCCCCAAATTCGCGTAACATCATTTGCTTCGCAAATGAGAATTTGGAAATTGTTTCTAAAGCATTATAAAGAACCATTTTGCACAAAGCTGCAAAAAAACATAGTTCGCATACTACAGCAAACCCTCCCCACCCATAAGGAAAAAGGAGTAAGTTCTACTCCGCTCACCACCCATTCTCTATCTTTAGAAACGCGTTGTTTAATCTTTTGTATATCAATATGATATAATATATTGTTGATAAAAGGCAAACTCTTATCGAAATTTGTAAAAGGAGATATTTTTAGTGAATTCTTTTATTACAAATTTAATAGGTGAAAGAAAAGAACGCATAAAAAAAATAGAGATTATCCTCGTTATCGCTTACATATTGTTGGCATTTGTTGGATTTTTATCCGTTAAAAGCGCTGTAATCAATAGTCCTTTAGAGGGAATAGAAAATCAACAATTAATGTGGATTATTATAGGGATCTCTTTTTTTGCCATCAGCATCTTTATCCCAGAAAGGTTTATTAAGAAATATACTCCTATTTTATTTTATTTAGTAATTTTTGCCTTGGTTTTGGTACTGTTCACCACACCAGTTAGTGGGGCTAAAAGATGGATAAGGCTGGGTCCTGTAGGTTTTCAACCATCTGAAATATTTAAGCTGGTATTATTATTATATCTTAGTTATGTTCTTTCTCAAAATGATAATAAAAAGTTTTATTTTGCATCAATAATGATTTTTTTATCTGCAGGGTTAATATACAAAGAACCGGATTTTAGCACTTCGATTATCGTATTATTTACATGGTTTGTTCTAGTTTTCATTTCAGGAAGGTTCGAAAAATTATGGCAGTATTCTTTAGGATTAGCTTTGATTGGCAGTCCCATAATTTTTTACAACCTCCAAGAATACCAAAAAGGGAGAATAATAGGATTTCTCTTTCCTCAAACCTACTCTCTAAGTTATTATTATAACACCGCACAAGCGATAAAAGCTATAGGTTCTGGTGGTTTGTTAGGAGAAGGATACATGAATGGATACATGAATTTGAGTGGATTCGTACCTGAAAGTCATACGGATTTTATATTTTCCGTTATCGGAGAAGAGTTTGGATTTCTGGGGGTAAGTTTTATTCTAATACTTTATTCGGCAATACTTTGGAGACTATACGAAGGATACAAAAAAAGCGATGACCTATTTTGGAAGTATTTTTATGTTGGATCTGCATTTTTGTTCTTTTTCCATATTTTTCAAAATATTGGAATGAATCTAGGTATGTTACCAGTTACAGGCATTCCTCTGCCTCTGATATCAAATGGTGGTTCTTCTTTTGTTACTTTTTCTATAATATTAGGGATTGCAACAAAAGGTTTAATGATAGAAAAAAACATTACGAGGTGAACAATGATGAAAATCGTAGAAACTCTACCAAACATCAGTGAAGGGAAAAACAAAGAATTAATCAACCGAATCAAAGACCTTTCTGAGAATTTTGATAAGATTTGGTTTATTTCTTGTAAAAGCGATGAATACTTCAATAGAAGCTTCATCAGTGTTGTAGGTGAATTAAACCAAATAGAGACTTTCTTATTCGAAATGGTTAAAATATGTGTGGAAAATATAGATCTCAGAAACCATAGTGGGTATCATCCAAGAATAGGTGCTGTAGATGTTATCCCAATTGTTCCATTAATATCAACGACCTTTGATGAGGCGGATAATCTTGTAAAAAGATTAGCAAAAAAAATCTCTGAAAGTTTTGAATTGCCTATATATCTATACGAAAAATCCGCCAGAAACGAATACCGTAGAAATATTAACACCTTGCGAAAAGGTGAATTTGAATTCTTAACTAAAAAAATGTCTTTTCCTGAATGGGAACCAGATTTTGGCCCAAATCACCCACATCCCACTGCTGGAGCAACTATTATGGGGGTCAGAGATTTTCTAATATCTTTGGAATTTCATATTAACACCTTAGACAGGTGGTTAGCCGAACAAATAAAGCAAGAAATAAGCTTGAGTTTACCTGCTAGTGTATTTTTAGAAAGAAAACAAAACGGTAAATTCAGTCTTACTTTAAATGCAAAAGAAGGGGATGTGTCTCTCTATTTGCTTTACAGTAAAGTTAAAACGATAATAGAACATTTTGGAAGCGAAATAGAAAAAGTATCTCTCCCATCTCCTTTAACGGGGAAATTGTTTTTACAATCGTTTAAAAACTTAATAGGTAATTTGGATGGAGAATTATTTACAATAGAAGAAAAATTGTTAACCGAATCACAGATCACCAAGATAAAATATATTTCAAATGAAGAAAAATGACTAGAATCATAGTCGTAGGGCCTTTAAAAAGTTCCTATATAATAGATGGAGTCAAACAATATTTAAAATGGATAAAGAAGTTTGAAAAAATTGAACTAATACAACTTCCTTTATCTGGTGATTTAAACAAGACACCACCTTCGATTTACAAAGATAAAGATTTCAAAAAGTTCGAAAAATATTTCCCGGATTCTTTCAACGTTTTATTGGATGAAAGAGGAGAACAAATGGATTCTATAAAATTTTCGGAATTTTATGACCGCACAAAAAGCAGATCGCAAGGGAAACACATAAATTTTATTGTCGGTGGTCCTCTGGGTCATTCTGATAAAATTTACAATAAAGCGGATTATATTTTATCGTTATCTAAATTGACTTTTACCCACGAATTTGCGGTTTTGATTCTTTTAGAGCAATTGTTTAGAGTTAACAAGATATTGCACAATGAAACTTATCATTATTAAAATAAAAAAGTTACGGTATTTTTATCGCAGGAAGGGAGGAAGGTACGGTATCATCGTACAAAAATTATGGAAAAAATGTCGATTGTAGGTGCCCAATGGGGTGACGAAGGTAAAGGTAAAGTTGTTAATTACTTTTCAGAAAAGTTTGAATGGATCGTGCGTTTTTCTGGAGGTGCGAATGCAGGTCATACCATTTATTACAAAGGCAAAAAATATGTGAATCACATGCTTCCTTCTATTATGCCCAATTCTAAATCTAAAGGTTTTTTAGGTGCAGGAATGGTGTTGGATTTAGAAAAACTTGTAGAGGAACTAAATATACTAGAAGCTGATTTTCCTGGAATGTCCTCTAAATTTTACATTGATTTAGAAGCCTTTTTGGTTCTTCCTTGGCACAAAGAAGAAGACGAAATTATAGAAAGTATGAGGAAAAAGCCAATTGGAACAACAAAAAGAGGAATTGGACCTGCCTATACCGATAAGGTATCAAGGGAAGGCATAAAACTTTACTACTTGTTCGACGAAAAAATGCTTAAAGAACGTTTGGAAGACATATATTACTTAAAAAGTAGTCAGTATGGTGATAAATTGAAAACTTCAAAAGATGATGTGTTTGAATATTTAATGAAAACCAAAAATGAATTGGAAAAATTGAAAATAAATTACGCTAGTGCCGTAGAGATGGGGAATGTTTTCAGAAGTACATCGGTACTGTTTGAAGGAGCTCAAGGTGTTCTGTTAGATTTGGATTTTGGCACCTATCCTTTTGTCACATCGTCTTCTTGTATGGCTCATGGAGTTTCCTCCGTAGGCTTTTCAACGTTCGAACTAGATGAGGTTTATGGCGTACTCAAAGCTTACACAACACGGGTAGGATCGGGACCTTTCCCCACAGAAATTTTTGGAGAAGAAGGTGACAAAATTAGGGAATTAGGAAAAGAATACGGGGCGACAACAGGAAGACCAAGAAGGGTGGGTTGGTTAGATCTACCTGCCCTGAGATACGCAAAAATAAGGTCTGGGTTAACCGGGTTTGTAATCACCAAGGCAGATGTTTTAAATGGGTTAGATAAGATAAAAGTTTGTACACATTATGAGGTCAACGGAAAAATAAAAGACACTCCATCCTCTTCATACGACTTTTTTGTTGCCAAACCTATTTATACTGAATTGAATGGCTGGAAAGATACCAACGATATTAATTTCTTAAAATATTTATCGTATATAGAAGAACAAATCGGAGTTGATATTGACTACATTTCCTATGGGCCAAAAACTGAAGAAATGTTTTCAAAAAATAATTTGATATTGAATATTAAAAATAATTAAAAAATTTAGAGGTGAAAAAATTGAAAATACTCACTTCCTCCCAGGCAAAATTAATAGACAAATTGACTATAGAGAAAGGAATAGCCCCAGAAACGCTGATGGAGCAGGCAGCTTTTTCTGTGGCTGACATAGCGGAAACCTTTGAACCTACTTCAATTCTTTGTGTAGTAGGAAAAGGTAACAACGCAGGTGATGGAATTGCAGCGGGTAGGATTCTAAAAAATAGAGGTTACGACGTTGAAATACTTATAGTAGGTGATCCAACTCAAGGAAGTCCTGGCTTTAAAAAGCAACTTGAAATCGCCAAAAAATACGAAATTAATATTTATCGTTTCAATGTTGATGAAATTAATTATTCGCAATACGATCTCATAATAGACGGATTAATAGGTATAGGCTTGAAAGGAGAAGTCAAAGGAGAGGTCGCCGAAGCGATAACACACATAAACTCTTCAGAATCAAAGGTATTATCAGTCGATATTCCATCAGGAATATCATCTGACACAGGTGAAGTTCTAGGAACGGCAGTTAAGGCCGATCAAACGGTTACATTCGGCTTTTTAAAAATTGGTCATCTACTCTATCCTGCAAGAGAATATTGTGGAGAAATAAAAGTTGCTCCTCTATCTTTCGACAACTCGCTGGTAAACTCAATCAATCGAGAACTCATACTAGAAGATACCGTTAAGAACTTACTTCCAAACAGGCCTGATGATTCTTACAAGTACAAATTTGGAACAGTTCTAATACTCGCGGGTAGTGGAAAATACCCTGGTGCACCTATCCTTTCCGCTATTGGAGCTCAAAGAACTGGAGCCGGTATGGTTAAGCTGATTACACCAGGTGATTCCTCAAACGTTTTAGCTCTTGAACCATCTATAATTTACAGATCCTTAAAAAAAGAACATTTTGAAGAAAAAGACGTTGAAAATTTAAAGGAAGAAATCGAAAAATCTAGCGTCATCGTTTTAGGTCCCGGTATAACTGAAAATGCAAAAGGCTTTGTTACAAAATTAGTTAACACCTACAAAGATGACAAATTATTTGTTTTAGATGCAGACGCTCTATTAATTTTAAAAGAGAAAGAAGTAAAATTAAACAAAAATTTTGTCATAACCCCACATGTGGGAGAACTATCTAAAGTTTATAAAAATTTAAAAAACGACGTGTTCGGCTTGGAAGAGTACGCAAAAGAGTTGAACTGTACCATCGTATTCAAATCATCAACTACCTTGATAACAAACGGCGAAAAAACATATTTCAACATAACAGGTAATTCAAGTCTAGCCAAGGGAGGATCGGGAGATTTACTATCAGGAGTTATTGGATCGTATATAGCTCAAGGTTTATCCACGATGCAAGCTTGCCTCATTGGAAGCTATGTCGTATATAAAACTGCAAGAGATCTATCCTTAGAGTACACAAACTACTGTTTAACTCCGAAAATCATTGCTGACAATCTATATAAGACAATCCATCAATTAAACTCATGAATCTAAAACCCCATTGGGAGGCGGACAAACTATAGTTTATATAATATCTGGAGCAGAGCCAAGAAGCTCTTTGGAATTTTATAAGAAAATGATTCAAAAGGCACACTTGACAATCGCATGTGATGCTGGAATCAAAATCTTCAAAAAGTTAAACTCACCGCCAAACTATTTAATAGGAGATTTTGATTCTGCTTCTATTCAAGACCTTCAGTGGGCCGAAGATAACAACACGGAGATACTGAGATACCCAAAAGAAAAAGATGAGATCGATACCGAATTGGCTTTAATCTTTCTGAAAGAAAATCGTTATAAAAACATTGTTTTATCAGGGGTTTTAGGCAATCGTATTGACCAAGAAATGGCAAGTGTATTCCTCCTAGCCGAATACATAGATCTAAATCCTGTTATCCTTGAAGAAGACGTTAAAATTGGTATAGTAAATAAAAGAGTTGAAGAAGAAGCCCAGATCGGTGAAAGTTGGTCCATTTTAAGAATAGGAGAACCCGTTATAGGGCTTACTCTTAAGGGATTCAAATATTCATTAAATAAAAAAGATATCTTTGATTTCAAATCCCTAGGGATCAGTAATGAATCTAAAGAAAATAAAATAGAAATATCCGTTGAAAGTGGCATGGTTGTTTATATCAGATGGATCGACAAAAAATGGTAAGCAGGGGGCGATGTAATGTGGTTAGTATTATCTGATTCTCACGACAATATGGATAAACTTAAAAAGATCCCGGATATAATCCAAAGGTACAATATCGATACCATTTTCCACTGTGGGGACTTTGTAGCTCCTTTTACTTTACCGTATCTAATCTATGATGATATCGACTTTTATGGTGTCTTTGGTAACAACGACGGAGAAAAGTTGCTACTTTATGAAAAATCAAATAAAAAGATAAAAAATGGACCAATCACCGTAGAAAAAGATGGTAAAAAGATATTTCTGATGCACGAACCTTATTCCTTAGAAGCCGCTGAAAACTCAGGGATTTATGATTACATCTTTTTTGGCCATACCCATGAAATAGTAAATAGAAAAATCGGTAAGACCTTTGTGCTCAACCCAGGAGAATTTTCTGGATGGCTAACTGGGAAGGCAACTTATGGTATAATAGATCCAATAGATCCTAATGAAGCAAAAGTTGAAATCAAAGAACTTTAGAGGAGGACCATCGACATCTTGAAAGTATACAAAGCTCAATTAATAAAAACCGTTTACGACATTGAAGATCTTCCACCACCAGATAAAAAAGAAATCGCCTTTGCGGGAAGATCCAATGTAGGAAAATCAAGCTTTTTGAATGCCATTTTAGGCATTAAAATAGCAAAAGTAAGTTCTACCCCAGGAAAAACCAGATCCATCAATTACTACTTGGTGAATGATAAATATTACTTTGTTGATTTACCGGGATACGGTTTTGCCAGCGTTTCAAAGCAGGAAAAAGAAAGATGGAACATATTAATGAATGAGTACTTTAAAAACAGATTTTCTTTGAATGCCGTTTCTTTGCTTATCGATCATAGACATATGCCCCAAAAACTAGATTATGCTATGGTTGAATGGCTTAAAGATGTAGGTATACCTTTTTTGTTTATCTTAACAAAATCAGATAAATTAAAAAAATCTGTAAAAACTAAACTTTTTAAAGATATCAAAAGTAGTTTTTCAACTTATGGCGAATATATATATTTGCCTTTCTCTTCAAAAACCAAGGAAGGGTTAAAAGAGGTTTTGAAAACTATCGGTGAAATATTAGGCGAAGTTGATTAGTCTCAATCAGGGTGGAGAGCGGGGCAAGGGGCGCAATTTATAAAGTTTCTAAAGACCGTCAAAAGGGAGGGTAAAAAATGAGTTATGAAAGAACTGTATTGATCCCCGGGGAGGTATCTTATAGTAACATATCTCAAATACTAAATTCAAGCTATCTACTAGAAATAATCTCAGAATTAATCGAGGATGCCCAAGAGACACGCAATACGTTGTATCCTTTTTTTCAATTATTTCTAGTGGATGAAAGCAAACAAAAAGTTCATGAAAGGTATGACTTAGAACAAATTCGGCAACTACTCTTAGCATTATCTATAAACAGCTTAGACCATTTGGATGAATCCTCTTACTTTAGTTTCCCAAAATTATCTTCATACAGAGAAACGTTGGCTCTCTTTGTTGAAGATACTTTCAATCTATGGCGTTCAAAACACAGATTTATGAAAAAAGCGGATCCTTTCAGTCACAATTCAAGAACGAGGATTCATAAGCAAATATCCTTAGTTAAGAACAACTCTGATCTAAAAAGTTTAGTCTTGGGGGTATATAGACAAATCCTTGTCAACATTTCAGCCAGAAGGGTAAAAGTGCTCAGGCAACTTCCCGGGGGAGCTCAAGCAGGATTTATAGTTGATCGTCCTAAACCTAAACCAGAAGCTAAAATAGCCAATGCTGATTTTTTATACAATATGGAATATGTTTGGAGTGTAGTACTGGAACCACCCGTTATCTTTTATACATACTCTAATAAAAGAAGAGGGGTATTCAAAGTTGTCGATCGTCCTATATTAAACAAAATTAATATAGATAATCCACAGGATTGGCTCGTTTTCCCCATATACGTTAACGATAAATTGATATATGTTGTTGTTTACAAAGAATACTTCGCGATGGCAACAGGTTTGGCAAATTTGTACGAGTTTGCAGATTTTGAAAGTTTAGAAAACAGAAGACCTGATGGTATATACATCTTCGGTATGAATAAAAGTTTTTTTGAAAATGAAGACGATTACAATGGTATCATCTATAAAGAAGATGATGGAACTTACGTAGGACTTGTTGGAGATGATCCTTCTATAGACTACTTTGGTTATATGAAGAAAATGGTATTGACGATTCACAACTTAATAGTTATAGACGAAGATAGACTGCCAATTCATGGGGCTTTAGCTGAAATAAAGTTAAGAGATGGTCAAAGTTTCAACGTAATGATAATGGGAGATAGCGGAGCGGGAAAATCTGAAACATTGGATGCCTTAAACAGAATAAGAAAACAGGTATCCGAAGTGAATATTTTGATAGATGATATGGGCTCGTTAGACATTTTAGAAGATGGAACAGTAGTTGCATATGGGACAGAAACTGGTGCTTTTGTCAGATTAGACGACTTACAACCAGGTTATGCCTACTCTGCCATGGATAGAAGTATCTTTATGAATCCAAACATAACCAACGCCAGAGTTATTGTACCTTACTCCAATTATGAAGATATCATAAGACCTACTAAAATTGATTATTTCTTTTACGCCAACAACTATGAAAAAATAGACGAGAACAAACCACCAATTGAATTTTTTGATGACGTAGATAAGGCATTAGATGTATTTTCCAAAGGTGCAAGAATGGCAAAAGGTACAACTTCAGAGAAAGGTCTAACCTATAGTTACTTTGCAAATCCTTTCGGTGCAATCCAAAGAAGAGAAAAACACGAAAAAATTGCTAGAAAATACATGGAAACACTAATGAAAAGTAACGTCAAAGTTGGGACACTTCGAACGCAACTTGGTGTAGAAGGTTATGAGGACGAAGGCCCTTTAATAGCAGCCCAAGAACTTTTGAAATTTCTGAAAGGTGGGAAAGATGTCTGAAGCTGCGAAAAAATGTGCAGAATTAATTTATAAGTCAAATTCCATTGCGGTCCTAAGTGGTGCGGGGATGTCTACTAACGCAGGTATCCCCGATTTTAGAGGCCCTAACGGTATCTATACAAAGGCAAATATAGAAAATCCCGAAAGGATTTTCGATTTGGATTATTTCTATCGTGATCCTTCTTTGTTCTACAAGTTTCACAAAAAATTTTTAGAGTACATAACAAAGGCAGAACCAACATTTACTCACAAATTTTTAGTTCAACTTGAAAAGGAAGGTAAATTGAAAGGGATAGTAACTCAAAACATCGATTCTTTACACCAAAAAGCCGGTTCAAAGAAAGTCTATGAGATACATGGAGGATGCTGGAAAAATTACTGCACAAAATGTAAAAGGGAGTATTCTCAAGAAGAAATATTAGAAAAGATAAACAACGAAATAGTACCAAGGTGTGATAACTGTGGTGGTGTAATAAAACCAGACATAGTATTTTTTGGAGAACCAGTAAAATACTTAACAGAATCTGAAATATTGATGAAAAATTCTGATCTTGTCTTGGTTTTAGGATCCTCTCTTGCGGTTATACCAGCAGCAATGTTGCCATCCTTAACTAAAGGGAAGATAATTGTTGTAAACAAAGGTGAAGTATCAGAAATGTATCTCCCACCAGAAAAGGTAGCTCTCATTGTTAACGAAGAATTGGACACCTTTTTTACGCAAGTTGCCAAAGAGTATGAATCACTCAAAGAGGGATAAATGAGCAGGGTGGAGCCCCACTCATCCTTATGGGTAGGGAGCGGGGCGAAGGGGCGCTAAAACAGAGCATTGAGGGATTTCCCCTTTTTATCCTTGTGCAAAAAAATATTTTAAAACAAAAATATGAATTTGGGGATCTTAAGGGGCGAAGCCCCTTAACGTATGGAGGTGTAGCATGGATCCAAAATGGGTATATATAAAAGACTTCAAAAAATACATCGATCAAACAGTAGAATTTCGAGGATGGGTATGGAACAAAAGAAGCAGCGGTAAAATAGCTTTCTTACAGTTAAGGGATGGAACAGGTTTTATTCAAGGAATAGCTGAAAAGAAAAATTTTGATGATGAAACCTTTGAAAACATCAGAAAAATAAAAATGGAAAGTAGCATAATATTACAAGGAACCATAAAAAAAGACGAAAGATCTCCTGAAAACGTTGAATTACACATAACTTCCTTTAAAAAAGTACAAGAACCCATTGAAGACTATCCCATTTCTAAAAAAGAACATGGCATAGATTTTTTAATGGAAAACAGACATCTATGGATCAGATCGAGAAGACAGTTTCATATCTTAAAAATTAGAAACGAAATTTTAAAGGCAATTAGGGATTTTTATAATCAAAATGATTTTACTTTGATAGACACCCCTATATTTACCGGTTCTATAGGAGAATCTGCCGGTAACACATTCAAATTAGACTATTTCGATTATGGAGAGGTGTATCTAGCACAAACTGGTCAACTTTACTTAGAAGCTGCGGCGATGTCTTTTGGCAAGGTGTACAACCTTGGTCCTACATTTAGGTCCGAAAAATCAAAAACAAGAAGACATTTAATCGAATTTTGGATGAATGAAGCCGAAGTAGCTTTTTATAAACATGAAGACAACATCAAATTACAAGAAAGCTTGGTTTCTTTCATTATCCAAAGAGTATTAGAAAACGCTTCGGATGATCTAAAAGAAATTGGAAGGGATACAAATAAACTACAAAAAATTCAGCTGCCCTTTGAAAGAATGACATACACACAAGCGATTGATTTTCTGAAGAAGAAAGGTTTTGAAATAGAATGGGGAGAAGATTTTGGTGCAGATGAAGAAAGTGTGCTGGCTTCTCAATTTGAAAAACCCCTCTTTGTGGAGAAGTATCCTAGGAAAGCTAAGGCTTTCTATATGCAGCCTGATGAAAACAATCCTGACGTTGTACTCTGTGATGACTTACTTGCCCCTGAGGGTTATGGTGAAATAATAGGGGGTTCTGAAAGAATATGGGAAGAATCAATCTTAATAGACAGATTGAAAGAATTCAATCTTCCTTTAGATCAATACCAATGGTACATAGATTTAAGAAAGTTTGGTAGCGTTCCACACAGTGGTTTCGGCTTAGGCGTTGAAAGAACAGTAGCTTGGATATGTGGATTAGAACACATAAGGGAAGCTATACCTTTTGCAAGAACACTTTACAGAGTTTACCCATAAGATTCTAAGGAGTTTTTAATATGATCGAAAAAGAAAATACAAACCCAAAGAGGTTACTGGATCCCTCTTTTATGGGAGAGGATACAGGTTCAAAGAAATTAAGGCCAAACTACTTGAATGAGTTTATAGGCCAGGACAACATAAAAAAAAAGTTAAAGGTCGCGATAGAAGCTGCTAAAATAAGAAAAGAAGCGATGGACCATGTAATTTTAGCAGGTCCGCCTGGTTTAGGTAAAACAACCCTAGCTTATGTAATTTCCAATGAACTAGGGGCTAATTTGCAAATTACAAGCGGCCCTGTAATCGAGAAAGCAGGAGACCTTGCTGCCATTTTAACTAATCTAGAAAATGGTGACGTACTATTCATAGACGAGATTCACAGACTGAATAGAACCGTGGAAGAAATCTTATACTCAGCTATGGAGGATTTCCAACTTGACATTGTTATAGGGAAGGGGCCTTCTGCTCGTTCTATAAGGATTGATTTACAACCTTTCACGTTGGTGGGAGCTACTACAAGATTAGGCCTCATCGCTCCACCATTGAGAAGTAGGTTTGGAATAATTTTGGAAGTTGATTTCTACTCACCAAAAGAGATCAACTTCATCATAAAAAGAAGCGCAGAGATACTCAATATAAAAATTAAAGAAGATGCATCCCTCGTTTTAGCCCAAAGGTCCCGGGGAACCCCCAGGATTGCCAACAGACTTTTGAGAAGAGTTAGGGATTTTGTCCAAGTTTCTGGAAAAAACATCATAGAAGCCGAAGATGTAGACAACACAATGAAATTGTTAGAAATGGATGAAGATGGCTTAGATAAAATGGATCGAAAAATTCTTAAGACTATTATAGAAAACTATGAAGGTGGCCCAGTTGGCATAAATGCCCTAGCTTCATCGATTGGGATAGAGCCAGATTCGATCAGTGAGGTCTATGAACCATTTCTACTACAAGCAGGTTTCATTATCAGGACCCCGCGTGGTAGGGTAGCAACTGAAAAAGCCTATCAAAAACTCAATTACACCCCTAAAACTTCCAGTCAAAATATTAGTTTATGGGGGGAGTTTAATGAATAATTTTCTAATAGAAAATTATCACACCTTGTTAAATGAAATACAAGAAGTTGCTGAAAAATCAGGTCGAGATATGAACTCTATAAAATTAGTTGCTGTATCAAAGAATTTTCCAAGTGTTTACATAAAAACATTATACAACGAAGAACACAAAGATTTTGGAGAAAATCGGGCTCAGGAATTAAGACAAAAATATGAAGATCTAAAAAACCTTGACATTGTATGGCATTTCATAGGCAGGATACAAACCAACAAAATAAAATACATAGTTCCTATCGCAGAATACATACATTCAGTTTGGAGAATGAAAGAAATAGCGGAAATTCAAAAAAGAGCTGAAGAAATAAATAAAACACAAAAAGTACTTATAGAAATCAATATATCTGGTGAAAAATCCAAAGCTGGACTCATTCCAAGTGGAGTAGATGCATTTTTGAAAGATGCAACATCTTTTAAAAATATAAAAATAATCGGTTTAATGACGATGGCTCCTTACACTGACAACGTTGATGTTATAAGAAACGTCTTTCGGAGCTTAAAAGAACTTAGAGACAACCTAAATAAAAAATATCCTTCAATAAAAGAATTATCTATGGGAATGACTAATGATTACAAAATAGCCATAGAAGAAGGAGCCACCCTTTTAAGAATAGGAACAAGAATCTTTGGCAACAGATATCTTTAGATGGGCGGGCAACGGGGCAAAAGAATAAAGATTTCCTTTCCTTAGAAGGTGGGCTGCTGGGCGAAGGGGCTCTAAAACAAGTTTTAGAGCTTTCATATCCATACATATTATACGAGGAGGAAAAGATGTTCGTAATAGCAAATCTTTTAATAGCATTAGCAAGTATATTAAGAATAGTAATAGTATTTTTTGAATTTTGTATAATTGTATCCGCTTTATTAAGTTTCATAATGCCCTTTCAATACAATCGGTTTCGAGGTTTTGTTGATTCAGTTGCCAATATAATTTTGAATCCAATAAGAAGATTTATACCCACAGTAATAGGAAACATCGATCTATCTCCAATGATTGCTTTTTTGATATTGATGTTTTTAGATAGATTTTTGGTACAATCTCTATTGGACTTAGGTTATAGGATTGGGATGTAATTTTATAT
This sequence comes from Petrotoga miotherma DSM 10691, assembly GCF_002895605.1. Classification (GTDB taxonomy): domain Bacteria; phylum Thermotogota; class Thermotogae; order Petrotogales; family Petrotogaceae; genus Petrotoga; species Petrotoga miotherma. The sequence continues at coordinate 21,532 of NZ_AZRM01000064.1, read as the reverse complement.
GAAGATCTTTATCTTTTACAATCCACTTAAGCTTTCTAACGATAACCTTGAAGAAAACATATTAAGACCTTTTAATGAAAGCAATATAGAGGTTCTTGGTTACGCTGCGGCGGGTTCTACTGTGGAGGAAAAACAAGCCCAAGCAGCTGATTTTTTCGTTGTTTTTGGGGGCGATGGGACAGTTTTGAAAATAGCTGAAATAGCCGCAATATTTTCAAAACCTGTAATAGCAGTTAATACAGGAAATTTAGGGTTTTTGAGTTCTTATTCCAGTTCTGAGATAAAAGAATTGATCGAAGATATACAAAAAGAAAACATTTCTTTTTCATTTCGGCACCTTTTAGAATGTCATGTAGGTACCAAAAAAGTCGTTGTTCTAAACGATATCGTCTTATTGAAAAGCCAGCCATTAGGCACTATGAACGTTGATGTAAAAATTCAGGAACATACTCTATTTTCATTCTCTGGAGATGGATTAATTGTATCAACGCCAACAGGATCCACAGCGTACGCCTTATCTGCTGGAGGTCCTATCATTCACCCCGAATTGAACGTCATCCAACTCATCCCGTTAGCTGCCCATGCCCTCAACATTAGGCCTTTCATAGCTCCTCCCACACAGAAGATAGAGATCATTTTGAAAAACATGACCAAGGGCTTTGCATATGTAACCGGTGATGGAGATATCATTCATAGGATGGAACCAGGAATGTCTGTATATGTAACTTCCAGTGAAATGACTATAAAACTAGCCCAAAGAAATGGCAACAATTATCTCAATGCGTTGGATAAAAAATTAGGGTTTGGCCGAAGGTTTGAATGATTTTAGGAGGCAAATAATTTGTTCAAAAAGGAGAATGTTATCCAAATCAACAGTATCAGTTTGAATCGACTGACACGATATCTGAATAATGTTTTGAGGATGGGCAGAATAGTTCAAGAAATGTACTATAAATTTGGGGATGCCTATCTAGAAAGAAACGATAAATTAGCAAAAGAAATAATAAATCAAGACGACAGATTAGATTTTATCGAGGCAAGCCTTAATTATGAAAGCGTTATTTTATTGTCTTCTGGTAATTACACAGGGATTTACTTAAAAGCTTGTTTCATGAGCTCGAAATTAGTTCAAATATTTGAAAACATGGGAGACATATGCGAAAAAAACTCAAAATTAATAATTGAAATACTCAAAACCCCTTCTACCGTAAACGCTACAAATTTTGAAGACAGTTTGGAATTAACCAAAGAGAATCTTTCAATAGTTTTATCCTCGTTATCAGATTTGATCAATATCAAAGCTGTCAAATTGATGACAGATCAAGTGAAAGAAAGTTTTTTTGAGAAAGCGAAGAAAAGTTGCATTCTCAATGAAGAAGTAAGGGGGCTTATCGATGCTTACAAATCGTATTTGTACAAATCCAAAGAATCCATTAAATCCGCTTCACTTCATATAGAAGTCTTAAACAATTTAGCAAACTTTTCTGATTTTATCACAAACATCTCCGAAAATATCATTTGGGCGTTGACAGGGGAGTTGTACAAATGTAGAAATAACGATTTAGAACTCTTCTATTTCTTAGGAGAAGAAAACTCGTGAAAAAACTCTTCAAATACGTTTCAAAAGAATTCATACCACCATTTTTTATGGGCTTAATAGCTTTTATAGTCTTTGTGAGCTTAGAGTTGCTTTACCAACTATCGGAAATAATAGTCAGAAACAATGTGGGATTTTCAAAACTACTGATATTGATTTGGTATCATCTACCATATTTTATTTCCATGGGAATTCCTGTGGGAGTGCTATTTGGTATATTTTGGGTTATTTCAAAACTCTCCTCTGCAAACGAAATAATAGCTCTACAAACGTTGGGAATACCGATGAAGAAATTAATCATACCTTTTATGACTATATCTCTATTGTTATCTTTTTTTACATTTGCACTCTTCAACACCATCGTACCCGTATCAAACTACAAGGCAAAAGAAGCGATGGCATTGTATGTCTATCAAAGACCTCAAGCACAGATCGAAGAAAACCAATTTGTCGATGTTGGTGATGGAAGATACCTCTTTGTAAAACAAATAGATAGAGAAAGTGGAATTTTATACGACGTGCTCTTATACGAGGTAAAAAATGATTACACCGCTGTTTTTAACGCTCAGCAAGCTCAAAAAGGTCCTGACGGATGGTACATGAAAAACGGAAGGATGTTTAGAACCAACGAAGATGGTTTCCTCGACTTAGACATAACTTTTGATCAATTGCAACTCGATATCCAAGAAGATGTCGAAGAATTTCTGAACTTCTCTAAAAGCGCTAACGAAATGACCTCAAAAGAGCTAAAAGAAAAAATAACTACTTTTTCCAAACTTGGGTTGGATGTCTCCGGTCTAATAGTTTCTTACCAGTCTAAATTCGCTAACTCTTTGGCTCCCTTAGTAATTTGTATTTTAGGAATTGCCTTGTCTCTGTTTCTGAACCTGACAAGTAAATCTTGGAGCGTAATTACAACGTTTGTGCTGGTCATAATTTATCAAGGTTCTGGGGCTTGGTTGTCTGCTTTGGGAAAAGAGCATATAATAAATCCAACGATATCCGTTTGGATTCCCAACATAATATTTGGTATTATTGGTATTTTTCTATTCTTAATGCTGGATACAAGAGTATCTTATAAACTTCTCGAGCCTTTGAAAAGGGTCTTTTCTATAATACTGTTTATTTTTGTTGGTTCTTCTTTTTTTTCTGCACCTGTAAATATAACGAGTGAAGATTTTTATTTGAAAGATGATATGTTATTTTTAGAAGGTAACGTCTATGTAGAGTATGAAGGTTCTACAATAAAAGCCGATTCAGCTCAAGGTGAATTAAATGAAGATGGAACGATTAAAGCAGCAACTTTCTTTGGAGATATTACTTATCTATATGAAGATACCTCTATACAAGCCTCAGAGATAACCGTAAACTTTGAGGAAGACTCCGCAGTCTTTTTAAATTCATATACCATACAAAAGTATAAGGCAGAGAAAGAGGTAGATGTACGCATATGGTCTGAAAGTATGGAAAAACCGATGCAAGAGAATATAATAGAAACAAACCAGACGAAATTAACTACATGCGAGGATTGTATTACTTATTATTTTTCAGCCAGAAAAGTCGACATATTCCCAGGATATTTTTTGATAGCCAGGGACGTTGTCCTTAGTTTTTTTGGAGTCCCTGTTCTATACCTACCTTTCTATTTTCAAAGTTTATCAGAAGATGAAGAAGAACCCATGTCTCTCACCTTTGGATACGATAACAACGAATTTTTCCTATTAACAGAAATTAATTATAAGTTTGAAAATGGATCTAAGGTTCATTTATCTTACAACACGATCAATGATCTAGCCACTTCGGAAACTGATAAAGAAGTGACACTAAAATACGGGGTCCCCTTTTTATATGGAAGTTTGAATCTATTTACAGGTCTAAATTCCCCAGATACATACAATAACAACTTAGGAGTTTCGTACCAATTTTTTGAAGATAACAAGGAAAGTGAAATTGCCAAATTAGAGTTTCAACTTGAACCGTCTACAAAAGATAAATCTTTGTTGTTAAATATCCCAAAACTAGAAACGAATTTGGGGGATCTTAAAAATATAAAATCACACATTTATTGGGATTCGAAGGGATTTGATGATATTTTATTTTTAAACGTGGAATCTCAAGCGTTTCAAAAGAGATATGGGAGATCTTTGATTTCTCTTTCAAAGCTTAAGCTCAACTCTCATTCATATGGGGACATATCCGACCTTTCAATGGATCAAATATGGGATACGAAAGAAAGTGAAATAGATGTAGAAGGAAAGTACAACTTCTATGAAACATTTGCCAGAATGTACGGCGACTTTGATTACGCTTACACCACCGTCGCAACCGAAACCACTAAAAATCGATTAACAACGAAAAACACCTTCTCTTACACAGATACCCTTTATGAGATTGATAGAAATAATTTTGATTTAAAATTCAACATGGAGGATGCGATTCATTTCAACTATTATAACGACTTTATACCTGGTGAAACATACTCTTCTGGAAAATCGCTCTTTGATTACTCTTTAGAACCCGGATTTGATATTAGTTTAGGTGTTTTCGAATTTGGTAACTCCTTAGAATACATAAAGGTTTTAGAAAACTCTCTCACTCCCTCTGCCACAGACGAATTGAATTACAACGATTACGTAGGATATTCTTTCTCTATCTTTGAAAAAAATTTTACGAACTCCGCAAAGTTAAGTAGAAGTTTTGATCTGAAAAATGCCGAAAATTTCCCCAATTTGCAAGAAATGGAACTTCAAACTCAAACCAATATAAATCTATTAAACACTAAAAATACCTTACAAACACAAACAGAGTTTGATATTACTAATCCCGATACGATCCAACCGGATACAACAAACGTCAAACTAACCAACGTCATTGGCCTTTTAACCCATAGAAGTGAATTCGATTATCACCATCAAGAAGAGATTAAGGTTGATTATATTGAAAACAGAGAAATTTTGAGGTACAATAGAAATCGACTACAATTGGATTATAGTTATTATTTTCATGAACAAACATTCACCAAAAAGATCCCAGAGCTTTTAACATATTTTCTTTTTTATTATGAAGGTAACAAAATTTACGGGGATTTTGACATGAAGGAAGAGTACACTGTCTACGACTTAGACCTAAATTTCTTGGAAAAAAACTCAAATTACTCTTTTGGAATAGACACAACCTACCGTATTTCAGAGTCTCTTGAAACAGGCTTCGACATAAACAACAGGGATAAAAGCGAGTTTGCAAAAATAACCTTTGATTATAATATAGAGAATCAAAGCTGGGATTTCACCGAGTTTGAAATACAGAAAAAGATTATATGTTGGACGTTGAACATACAGTCTAAATTTTCCTTACTACCCCAGTTTGATTTAGCTTCGCTCAGAATATCTTTTTTTATCAATTATATACCCGATAAAAATATCTCATATGGTGATGAAGGGTTTGAATTTGGATTAATGTGAGGAGGAATATTGATGTTCTTATACGGCAACGAGGAAAAACAAAAGAATATGGAAATGATCGCCAAAAGAATAGAGGTATGTGAAAAGTGTCCCTTGAACCTTACAAGATCTAATACTGTTCCAGGTTCGGGAAACGTTGATTCGCCAATAATATTTGTAGGTGAAGGTCCTGGTGCAGATGAAGACGCCTTGGGAGAACCTTTCGTTGGAAGAGCAGGGCAACTTTTAGAAAAGATGCTCAAAGAGTATGCAAAATTGGAAAGAAAAGATGTTTTCATCACAAACATTGTGAAATGTCGACCTCCTCAAAATAGGGTTCCCACACAAGAAGAGGTTAAAAGCTGTCAATCCTATCTTGATGGGCAAATAATCGTTATTAAACCAAAAATAATAGTAACCCTTGGTAATGCACCATTGAATTACTTTACTGGTGAATCTAAGATAACTCAATCACGTGGACGTTTTTTCAACTGGTATGGGGATATTAAAATCTTTCCAACTTTTCATCCAAGCTACCTCTTAAGAAACCAAAGTTTGACTAAAGGATCTCCAAAATGGTACGGATACCTGGATATGAGAATAATTGGAATAATGTATAGAGCATTAAAACAGGGTAAAGGGGTTGAAGAGGTTACTAAAACAATTGAAGAAAAGATTAAAAGCCTTGAAAATGCTGGGGGGAGTTAAAATTGAAACTCTTATCCCTAGAGATAGAGGGTTTTAAAAGTTTTGGCAGAAGAACATATTTTAATTTAGATAAAAATATTATCGCGATAATCGGTCCCAATGGATCGGGTAAATCTAACATTGTAGACGCGATTAGATGGCTATTAGGAGAGCAATCTCAAAAACAGATGAGAATATCAGAAAAAAACGATGTATTGCACATAGGAAGCAATGGAAATGGGTCTTCCAACTATGCAAAAGTTTCGTTAGTAGTACAAAACGATGACAATGAAAAAATTAAGATCTCGAAAATATTGGAGAAAGACACACCCAACAGGTACTATATAAACAACAAAGTCGCCACGCTTAAAGAATTACAAAATATATTCAACAAAGGAACGGGGAAAAGTTTTTACTCGATTATTGGACAAGGCCAAATTGGTGAAATAGTCAACTCCTCACCTGAAAATATTAGAGATATTGTGTTGGATGCTTCAAACATAGCTAAATACTTAGAAAAAAAAGAAGTATCGATCAATCTATTGAATAAAACAACCGAAAATTTAGACAGAATCAACGATTTACTATTTGTCGTGGATAAAAGGTTAAAATCTTTATCCATTAGGGCTGGAAGGGCAAAAAAATACCTAGAATATCGCAAGGAAATTAAAAGAATAGGAAAAATATATTTTGGTGCTTCTAAAATATCTTTTCTAAAAAAGATAGAAAAATATCAAAAAGAAATACAAGACAATTCTCAAAGAATGAAATCTTTGCTATCAGAGCTTTTTGAAGTAGAACGAAGCTACAGAAATTTAAAAAGCGAAATAGAAGATACTGACAAACAACTATCCATAAACGGAGACATGGTAGAAAACTACAGGCAAAGGGTTCAAACGATAGAAAATGAAAAAAATCAATTAACAGAAGAACTAAATGAGAACAACTCTTCAATAATAAGCAAAGAGTGGGAAATGAACTCTTTAGAAGAAAAATTGGACAAACTTGAACAACAGTTAAAAGAACTCTCTAAAAACGAAAGAAATTTTAGAGAAATAGAAGAAAAAACCCAAAACAAAACCAACCTTATAAACGAAAAAAAGAATCGTATTATACAGGAAATAGAAAAACAAGAAGAAACGCTCAAAATCTTAGAATCCGAATTATCAAAGGCATCTCAAGAAAAAGAACGAAAAGAAACAGAACTAAAAAATCTCCAAACAACATACAGCAGTAACCAAGAAAGAATTAACTTACTAAAAGATCAAATAAATACCTTGAAAACAAAATTAGAAAATAACTCACAAAAAATGAAAGAAATAGAAGAACTACTCTCCCATTCAAAAGGGACTGAAATTCAATTAGAACAAAGGTTAAAAAAGAAATTCGATGAGTTAAAACAAACAGAAAACTCTTACAATACCCTTATATCAGAAATTGACTCTCTTCAACAAAATGAAAAGAATCTATTTTACACATATCAATCTTTAAACAGGCAGATCAACGAATACGAAGGATTCTCAACAACGATAAAAGAATTTTTCAAAGTCTTCAAAGATGACGATAACGTGGTGGATGTCGTTGCCAATTTAATTAACACAGAAGAAAGGTATGAAGAAGCGGTTTCGACAATAGCCAGCTCAAGAATACAAAACATAGTAATAAAAAATTCTTCAAAGGCAAAAGAGTATTTGGATCTGGTAAAAAAGGGCAACAATGGAAAAATCACCCTTCTTCCACTTGATCTATTAAGAACTAAAGTTCGATTACAAAAAAACTTCTTAAACGAACCGGGCACAATAGATTTTGTAATTAATTTAGTAAACTACAAACAAGAATATAGAAAGGTTATGGAATACGTTTTCTCTAATGCTTTGTTAGTTGATAATATTGAAACAGCTATAAAAATTTCAAAAATGAAGTATCCTGGAAATATTGTTACTCTCAGCGGAGAATTAGTCTACTCTTCTGGTGCCATAACCGGAGGAAAATCTAAATACGATCATTCTTCTACGGTACTTAAAAGAAAGAGAGAGATCTCTGAAATAGAAGAAAAGCTAAAACAAATCAGAGCTGTCCTTTCAAACAAGCAAGAGCTATACAACAAAGTAAAAGAAAAACTTAACCTTCAAAAAGAAGAGTTGGAATCTATAAAAGACGAGTTAAGACAAGCAACACTCACGAAAAACTCACATGACCTAGACTACAAAAAAATCAAAGAAGAAACAAGCAATTTGCAAGAAAGTATAACTCTTTACAACGAAAAATTAGCCAACTATGAAGAAAAAACCAAAACGCTTGATCAAGAGATACAATCATTAAAAATGGAAATAGAAAATAACTATCAAAACACTACCCAAACAACTAAAAAAATGCACGAAATCGAAGAAACCATCAAAGACAAAAGAACCTTACTCAATCAAATAGAAAAAGAGCTTATAGGCCAAGAAATGGAGTTAAAAAGCATAAAAGAAAAGTATGAATACTACAAAAATCAAAAGTTAGCAATTGAAAACGAACTAAAAGAAATAAAAATTAAACAGCAAAAAACAAAAGAATCCTTTGATAACTTAAAAGAAAAAAACGATAAAATAAACCAATCTATAAACGAACTCAATAAAGAAAAAGACTCCCTCAACAACGAAATTTCAAAATTATTTGAACTGATGAAACAAAGTAGAACAGGCAAACATAACAAGGCTAAAGACTTGGAAAATTATGAAAACCGTATAGACAAATTAAAAAATGAAGTAAATACAATAAAACAAAAAAATCAAGAGATTGAATTTGAGATAAAAGAAGCCAACCACAACATACAATTCCTCAAAGAAAAAGCCCAAAACTTAGAAATTAACGAAGAAGAGTTCGAATTAAAAGAATTATCCGAAAAAGACATAGAAGCCTTAGGGAACAAACAAAAAGAATTGGAAAGTTCATTAAAAAAACTTGGTTCTGTTGATTTAACTGTTTTAGACGAATACGAAGAAGTAGAAAAAGAATACCAAGAAAATCTAAAAAACAAAGAAGATATAATGAAATCAATAAATTCTCTTAAACAAAGTATAAAAAATCTTGACGAAGAAGCTCAACGTCAATTCAACACATTTTTTAACAATCTCAACAAAGAATTCTCATACTTTATCTCAAAACTTTTTCCAAACGGATACGGTGAACTCAGGTTAATTGGTGAGGGCAAAGAGTTTGAAAAAGGAATCCAAATATCTGTAAAAAAATCTGGGATGAACTTTCAAAAACTCTCTCTCTTTTCAGGAGGGGAAAAAGCTCTCATAGCGATAGCTTTTCTCTTCTCACTCATGAATCTAAACCCGAGTCCTTTTTATATACTAGATGAAATCGATGCCCCTTTGGATGATCTAAACGCCGCAAAAATATCAGACTTAATATTAGAGAACTCTAAAAAGTCCCAATTTTTGATAATAACACACAATAAGATAGTGATGGAAATTGCTGAGCTTTTTTACGGAATAACTATGAGAGAAGGAACTACGTACATAGTTCCCGTTGATTTCAAGGAGTTAGAACGATGAAAGCTGTGTTAGGAACGCCTATCGGTAGTGTGATAATCTATGTAAAAAATGACAAGATAACTAAAATAAAGCTAACCTTTCAAAAAGAAGGGTGGGGAGCGGGGCGTAGGGGCGCTAATAAAAATGAGAATTATTACAATTCAAAAACAAAGAAACATTTTGATATAATATATTAATATCTATTTGGAGATCTCCCAAAAATCCCAAAAAAAATATTTGATTTCCCTGGTGAAACAGCTTTTGCAAAAAAGGTTTATGAAACTTTGTATAACACAAAAAAGGGAAGCGTAATTACCTACAAAGAATTGGCATCAAAAGCTGGAAATCCAAAAGCTTACAGAGCGGTGGGAAATTTGATGAAGAACAACCCTTTACCCATAATTATCCCATGCCACAGGGTAATAAAAAGCGATGGCAGTATAGGAAAGTTTAGTCCAAGTATCAAATGGAAAAAATATCTACTCGATTTAGAAAGATGAGAAATGGGTGAAGGGTAAAGTTCCTTTTCCTTATGGGCGGGCTGCGGGGCGAAGGGGCGCAAATAAAGACTAGGCGGAGCTTACATAAAAAAACCTAAAAATCATTTTACAAAACTAACAATCTATTTTTAAAAGCGCCACAAGACGGCGAAAAAATTTATCAGAAGGTGGAAAAAATGGATTTAAACGAAACAAATAAAAGATTACATCCAAAGCTCTTCAAAGTACCCATCGACAAAATAAGAATGGGGTACTACACTGACAAATACTTTACAAGGTATGTAGAAGTCCTAAAGAAAGACAAGAGAAAAGTAAATGTAACTTACCAATTTTTTCCAAGAGCAGACTGTGTAGTAGTTGGAATAGATGAAGCACTATCCCTTTTAACTTATGGAACAGGTTACTACAAAGATGAAGAAAAAGCAAAAGAGATTTTTGATGAAATTTTAACCATAGAAAGAGCAATACAAGACGCCTCTACACGAATGGACAAAGAAGAACTTCTAAATTGTACAAATAAAAAATGGGACCTTAGGATGCTACTAAACAGTTTATGGGTAGATAAATGGGACGAAATAGAAGTACTTGCTTTGAACGATGGAGACGAAGCAAAGAATATGGAGCCTGTGTTCGTAATCAAGGGTAATCCTGCTTTTTTTGGACATCTGGAAACACTTCTTTTAGGGGTAATGGCAAGGGCTTCCAGCACGGCTACCGCTGTAAAAAAAGTTGTCAACGCCGCTAAAGGAAAACCGATTTTGTTTTTTAGCGCAAGATTTGATCATTTTTGGGTTCAAACAACTGACGGTTATGCCGCCTTGAAAGCCGGCGCCTTTGGAGTATCTACCGATGCAAACGCTGATTATTGGGGAGTTGAATCTCTCGGAACCATACCCCATGCTTTAATTGCCGCTTACAATGGAAACACCTCGGACGCAGCTATAGCTTTTAACAAATATATAGATGGTCATGTAAATAGAATGGTGTTAGTAGACTGGGACAACGACGTTATTGGAACTACCATCAAAGTAGCAGAAGAGTTTTATGAACACATATACGATGAAAAACCCAATATTGATAGAGGGGATTTGTCCAAAATAGTTGGTGAAGGAAAAGACAAAATTTGGGCCGTTAGATTTGACACATCTGGATCCTTAAGAGATAAATCTGTCATTCCAAAAGACAAATCATCTTTAGGAGTTAACCCTGAGATGGTATGGCGGGCGAGAAGAAAATTCGATGAACTAGGAATGAACAATTTAAAAATAATGGTCTCAGGGGGATTTAACCAAGAAAAAATCGATTTATTTGAAACCCTTGAAGTTCCCGTAGATCTATACGGTGTAGGATCATCGTTGCTGAAACAAAAAATCGACTTCACAGCAGATATAGTAGAAGTCGATGGTAAACCCTGTGCAAAGGTAGGAAGAAAAAAAGGAGACTTCTCACGACTAAAAGTCGTCGAAAGAAATTACTGGGAATAATAATGGAGGTATACTATGTTTTCAATGACTCTCTTTTTAAGCCATTTTGTATCTGATTTTGCCTTTACCAACGTTTATTCTGATAAATTCTTGGAAAAGTCCAGTTATTATAAACATCTAATCTGGGTTTTATTGGTCTTTTTAGCTTTCAATTTTGATATGTTAACGGGATGGATGCTTTTAATAGTTTCACTCTCCATCCTTCTTCATATAGGTATAGACTTACTAAGAATAAAAAACCAAAACACCAACATCTACTTTGAAATCATATTTTTAGGGGCCTTTTTAATCTGGTCATACCTATTCAGAAGCTTTTTCCAAGATTCTTTCTTATCTAACGTCTTTCAGTTCTATATTGTAGGAATGATCGTAACAACAAGTTTTGGAAGCTTCTTATTCAGAACTTTCAACCTATTTGAAAAAGAAAAAAAAGACACAATCGGTGCATCGGAAAGGTTAGCGATATTCATTTTTATGATGGCTCAAAACTACCTTTGGTCCATTATAGCAGTAGGCGCCGGATTAGCATACAAACTTATCTTTGTAAAAGAAAAAAATATAAAAGAGCTAATCTTATCGCCAACCTATGCAATATTAGTTTCCTTATTTTGGTATTTACTAATGCAAAATATATACTAAGAGGGCTGAAAATTCATGAAAGAAAGAAAAAGAGACGTATACTACTGGCAAGAAAGAACGATCTTAAAAAATCTAAATATAGAATGGCAAGAGCATGCTATATTTAAATTCATAGACAAACAAGGAATTCAGGGGGTTGGGGCAGCTACCCCCAATTACTATTTTGGTGAGACATTTAAAACTACCATGGCGATATTGGAATTAATTAGAGATCTATTTGAAATGGAAGATGATATTGAAAACCTACCCAACATCGAAGAAAAATTCAATGAAAAGATAAAAAGAGACAACTCTTCAAAAACCGCTGTTTTTTTAGCGATCTTTGACTACCTAACAAACAAATACAATTACGATCCAGCAAAATTGCTCTTCCCGACTAAAAAAAGTATCTCGCAGGAATCTCTCTTTAGAATTTTTTGGAAAAAAGGCATTAATATATTTGACTTACTTCCAGAAATTCAAAAAGATGAAAAAATTATAAAAATAGAGTTCTTAGAAAAACCGTTGCTCACAGAGTTTGAAAAAATATTGAAACTCTTCAAAGGTAAAAAACTATGGATTGACCTGAGAGGTTTATTCTCCCACCATGAAATCAGACAAATTCTAAAACTTTTGAAAACCTCTGAAACTATGGCTTTAGAACAACCAACCCCGAAGTATAAAGAAAATACTTTAAGCAATCTACAAATAAACTACCCAATTTTTTGGGATGAATCCATCGAACAACCTGAGGATATTATCAGAGTATCAAATATTGCTTCAGGAGTCGTCTTAGATATCACCAAAGTTGGTGGACTAACCAACTTAAAAAAACACTACGACCTAGCCAACATACTCAACTTGGAAACAGTCATCTCCACAAGAATAGAACACCCCATAAATCTAAACTGGTCTAACAAAATAAAAAACGCATTCGATATAATAGATTTGAATATAAATCATTATATTGTGATATAATATACCGGCTGGTAATATACTGGTGAGTATATTACTGGCCAGTATATTACTATGATGCTTAATTTTATAAATTTCTCTTCTTGTCAGCATTTTTAATGGTGGTTTAAGTTCCCTTCGCTCCACAGTCTGCACAAAAGGAATGAAAAAAGTAATACTCTACAACACAACATCAAAACCGTCAAAGAAATTTTTCCCCTCTTGGTTCAGCAGCTTGCTCCTTAAAAATTGGGAAATTTTGCTCAGTAACTCCTCTAAGCGAAGTATTAATCTCTCCCCCTCCCCCTCGACTCATTCAAAAGATATAAACTATTAATCAAAATTTCAAATAAAAACTTGATATTTCAAAAAAAGATAGTATACTAACTATTAGTGTGCTAATAGTTAGTAAGTTAATTATTAGCATACTAATAGAAGATTGACGCAGTCTTTGAAACTACAGATCTTTTCCTTAAATGGGCGGGCTGCCGAATGAAAATGAAGAAATAAAGATTTTCTTCCTTATGGGCGGGGAGCGGGGTGAAAGGGTAAAGCTCCTTCCTTAAATGGGTGGGGAGCGGGGGAAGGGCGCTAATAAAGACTAAGCAAAGTTTACAAGAAAACTATACAAACAATTAACTCACAAAAAACGCTCGACTTTTAAAAGGGTCACAGGGCGAAGCCCTCACTCCACAGGGTTTAAGGGACCGCAGATCCCTTCCTTAAATGGGCGGGCTGTGGGGCGAAGGGGCGCTAATAAAGACTCTTTTCCTCACGGGTGGGGAGCGGGGTGAAAGAGCGCTAAAAATAAGTTTTAGAATCTCTAAAAACTGCAATCTAACTATAAGAGAAAAGAAGAGGAGAAAAAAGAAATGAAAGACAAAAAACTTTGCACAGAAAATTTCCCCTTTGATGAACTCAATCCATCAACGATCAACGTTGTCCAACAATTCTTTCAAGTGATGAATCTCCAAAGACAGTTAAATTTCAAAATTATGGCAGAAAAAGATGTCTATCCTGGACAAGGAGTCTGTTTATGGTACATTTGGAAAAACCCTGGTATAAATCAAACAAATCTTGCCAAGCTCATGAACGTAGCTCCCCCAACCGTATCGTTGATTCTCAAAAGATTGGAGAAAATGGGGCTCATACTTCGCAAATCCGATCCTGATGACATGCGCACACTTCAGATGTTCTTAACTGAAAAAGGAGAAGAAGAAATAAAAAATTTAAAAACATCCTTCTCAAAGATCGTTAGATACAGCTTTGAAGGGTTATCAGATGAAGAACTCAACACCTTTAACGAGTTACTAAAAAAAATATCCAACAACCTATCAAAACATTTACAAAAAGGAGAAGATCAAGGATGAAAACCATACTAAGCAAATATTTAAAACAGTATTATAAAGAGGTAATTTTGGCATTGGTGTTACTCACCGTCCAAGCTGTCTCAAACTTATACCTTCCAAACTTAAATGCAGACATTATCAACAACGGTGTTGCCAAAGGAGACCTCACTTATATAATGCAAGCGGGAGGGAAGATGTTGTTATTTTCCCTATTACTCGTTGGTGCTGCTGTAGGGGCGACATTTTTTGCCTCAAGAATCTCTGCAAAATTTGCGCAGGACTTACGCAGAGATCTTTACTATAAGGTACTTAGTTTCTCTCAGAACGATATAGACAAGTTTGGAACCGCTTCGCTAATAACGAGAAACACGAATGATGTATACCAAATTCAGATGTTGGTATTAATAATGTTGAATGTGATGATTCTTGCACCCATAATGGCAATAGGTGGTGCTTTTATGGCTATTCGCCAAGACGTTGTCCTTTCTACTTCGCTTTTAGTGATAATCCCACTGATGGGAATTGTTGTATTCTTTCTAATGCGTAAGGCAATTCCACTATTTAAAAGCATGCAAATAAAGCTCGATAACGTCAACCGTGTTCTACGTGAAAAATTAATGGGTGTACGTGTTATCAGGGCTTTTGTGAAAGATAAAAGTGAAGAAAAAAGATTTGATAAAGTTAATAGCGATTTAACCCAAACCTCCATAAAAGTAAACAGATTACTAGCATTAGGTATGCCTCTTCTAATGCTTATTATGAACCTTTCAACCGTTAGTATTCTCTGGTTCGGTTCAATGCGAATAGACAGTGGAGCAATGCCAATAGGCAACTTGACAGCCTTCTTAACATATATCATGGAAATACTCATATCAATAATGATGGCAATGATGATGTTTGTCATGTGGCCTCGTGCAGAAGCATCTGCCGATCGTATCAAAGAGGTATTAGAAACAGAACCTACAATTAATGAACCAGACAAACCAGTTATTTTAAAAAGTAAAAAAGGCACTATCTCCTTCAAAAATGTGACATTCAAATACGAAGGCGCTGAGGAACCCGTACTAAGAAATATTTCTTTTGAGGCTAAACCTGGCAAAACTACCGCAATTGTTGGTAGCACCGGAAGCGGTAAAAGCACTCTTATAAACTTGATCCCACGCTTTTACGAAGTCACCGAAGGGAAGATAGAAATCGACGGTGTAGACATAAGAGAACTGTCGATGGAAAACCTTAGAGACTCACTAGGTTTTGTACCTCAAAAAGCTTATCTATTCAGTGGAACGATAGCTTCCAACCTAGCATATGGTAAGAAAGATGCAACGGAAGAGGAAATGTGGCATGCCTTAGAAATAGCCCAAGCGAAGGATTTTGTAGAAGAATTACCTGATAAACTACAAGCTCCAGTTGATCAAGGAGGAACGAACTTCTCCGGTGGTCAAAGGCAACGTCTATCTATTGCAAGGGCAATTGTCAAAAAGCCAAAGATCTATATATTCGACGATAGTTTCTCTGCTTTGGATAACCGAACCGATGCGAATCTTCGTGAAGCCTTAAAGGAAGAGACTAAAAACGCCACAGTTATAATCGTAGCTCAAAGGGTAAGTACCATACTTAATGCAGACTTAATAATCGTTCTAAACGACGACGGAACAATAGCTGGACAAGGAAAACATTCAGATCTTATGCAATCATGTGAAGTATATAGAGAGCTCGTAAAATCCCAGTTACCAGAGGAGGAAACAGCATGAGTCACAATAATCCAAAAACTCCTAACAGTTCAACTAAAAAACCTATGGGGATGGGAATGGGTAGACGAGGAGCAACCCCTGGAGAAAAACCAAAAAATTTTTGGGGGTCCTTAAAAAGACTACTTGGATATTTAAAACCTCAATTAGTGCCTATTTTGTTCGTTGTTTCTTTTGCCGTTTTAGCTACGGTCTTTATGATAACAGCCCCTAAGATAATAGGAAACGCCACAAATGTGTTATTCGAAGGTATAATAAGCAAAAATATGCCTGAAAATATGACAAAAGAACAAGCTATACAAATGCTTAAACTCTCCGGGAATGATCAAATTGCTGAAATGATTGGGCCAATGAACATAGTGCCAGGCCAGGGAGTGGATTATAACAAACTCGTACAAATCTTATTAACCCTATTGGTAATTTACGGCTTATCTGCCCTTTTCAAGTGGTTGCAGCAATATCTAATGGCGGGTGTCTCTCAAAAATCCATCTATAGGCTAAGAAAAGATGTTGATAACAAACTAGCAAAACTACCACTTAAATATTTTGATAGTCATTCCCACGGTGATATTCTCAGTAGAGTAACCAACGATATTGATAATATAGGAAGAACGCTTCAACAAACGTTAACACAGATCATAACAGCTACTGTCACTATAATCGGTGTAATAGTTATGATGTTAACGATAAGTCCATTGCTCACATTAATAGCCTTGACGCTGATTCCTTTATCTCTGATTGTCACAATGTTCATTGTAAAAAAATCTCAGAAACAGTTTGAAACGCAGTGGGACAGTACGGGAAAACTCAACGGTCATGTAGAGGAGACATATTCAGGCCATAACATTGTAAAGGTTTTCAACAAACAAAAAGAAGCTAAAGAAACATTCGACAACGAAAACGCTAGATTATACCAAGCAAGTTTCAAATCTCAGTTCATATCAGGCATAATAAGACCTGCAATAGCTTTTCTAAACAATCTTAACTACGTAGCTGTCAGCGTTATCGGTGGACTTAGGGTAGCAAACGGTCTAATGACACTTGGAGATGTACAGGCGTTCATTCAGTACTCAAGAATGTTCACCCAACCAATAGTTCAAACAGCTAATATTATAAATATTTTACAATCAACTGTAGCTTCCGCAGAAAGAGTATTCGAACTCCTAGATGAACAGGACGAACTTCCTGATCCAGTCCAACCTGTAGAATTACCTGAAATAAAAGGAAGAATAGCCTTTGAAAACGTATCTTTCAGTTATGATCCTAAAAAACCTTTGATAGAGGGTATGAACTTAAATGTTTATCCTGGGGAAAATGTAGCGATAGTTGGACCAACAGGCGCTGGAAAAACTACACTTGTCAACCTTCTAATGAGATTCTACGATGTCACAGATGGAAGAATCACGTTGGATGGCATTGATATTAGGCAAATGAGAAGATCAGACCTCAGAAAAAACTTTGGTATGGTTCTTCAAGACACTTGGTTATTCGGAGGCACGATAAAGGAAAATATCGCATACGGTAAAGAAGATGCCTCTGATGAGGAGATCATCCATGCTGCTAAAGCGGCGTATGTGGATCATTTTGTTCGAACATTACCCCATGGTTACGACACAATAATAGATGAGGAAGCTTCGAACCTATCACAAGGTCAAAGACAATTGATAACCATCGCAAGAGCTTTCCTTGCAAACCCTAAAATTTTGATCTTGGATGAGGCAACCAGCTCTGTTGACACACGTACAGAAACATTAATACAACAAGCTATGGAAAAATTGATGAGAGGGCGAACAAGCTTTATCATTGCTCATAGATTATCTACAATCAGGAATGCCGATACGATCTTAGTAATGAATCATGGTTCCATTGTAGAAACTGGAAATCACGAAGAACTCATGAAAAATAAAGGCTTTTACTACAATCTCTACATGAGCCAATTTTTAGGAATCGATTTAAAAAAACCAATAAAAGAACCAAAAACATCACAGGAAAATATAGCATCTGTCAAAAGCTAAACCCTTTTCTTCCCAACTAAGTTGGGGTGTTGAATGAATGAAAGTAATAAAATAATTTCCGAAAATGCGCCCTAAATGGGCGTTTTTTCAATTAAAAATTGCCGGTAATTTCCACAAACTCTCCTCTTTCTTCCCCTTCAAACACATAAAAAGAAATAGCAGAAGGTTTTCTTTTCAACGTGTATTTTTTCACGAATGGATTAATCTCTTTTGGTACTTTCGGTGTGAATTCTTTTGGTATATCTTTTAAATCGTAGTACCTACCGTAATTCATTATGAATTTTTCTACTGTCTTTTTTTGTCTTATATCAAGACCAATGTAATTTCCAATGAACTCTTTTAAATTCTTTTTATCCAAGTCCCTCACAAACCTTTTTACAACTTCTTTCCTTCCCAAATAAAAAGGATGTTCTTTGAAGGTTATATTTTTGTTTGTGTAGATTTTTGGTTTTTGAACGGTTGTTAGTAAAGAATCAAAATTTATCTTTGGATTTCTTTCAAAGATAGAGTTTATTAACTCTTTCGTGTAGTAATCGCATCTTTCTTCAATTAAACTGTCATCTTCTATCTCTTTAATTATCTTTTTTAGATCAATCTCTTCTTTGTAGTAATGAACGAGGTAAGAGGTAAAGAGTTCTGATATTTGTCTTCCTTTCGGAAGGTTTTTAAACTTTTCAAGGTTTATCTCAAACTTTTTATCTATATCCTTCTTTTTCAGTTCTTTGATTATACATATAGGTGTGGATGTGTTGATTTTAAACTCAAGAGCATCTAATATGTTTCTCAAGGTATTTGGTTGAATGTACTTTGTCTTTGCAGATAAAAACTCTTTCAACGTTCTTTCAGAAATGTTCATTGAATCGATGGGTATCTTTTCTTTTCCTATCTCTTTTCTTATGAAAGCCCTCAATGTTTTTGTGTTTAAGTAATTTCTATTTCTAATATTTAAAACAAGACGTCTGACATCGTGAATTGTATATTCAAACTCATTCCATATTATTTTTTTCTTATCACCACTCAACGATGAAACTAAGCGTGAAAAAATAAAAGCGGTCTCATAAACCAAAGGATCTTTGTTATTCTTCTGTACTTGAAACATAGTATCGAGGGAATTGAAAACATTAAAGTTATTATCATCGAAGTAGTAACCAAGGTAGAATCCTAATGGAAAAGTAAAAGCTAAAGCCTTTTCTTTGTTTACATCTTTCAACCACCAAGATATCTTATTTAAAGCTTGCACCATACCAGAAGGATGTGGAATAGTTTTTAAAACCTTAAATGCTTTGATGTTTAAAGAAATGGCTTCATCGTATCTTTCTTCGTTCTTTTTTCCTCTTGCTTTTGATAGTAATATGAAACCTTTATCACCAAGGTTTTGTTCATAATTCTTACTCCAATATCTTATCTTTTCCATACTTTCATCGGGTTCATAATACAATTCATGTATATTTTTTAGAGTTTCTACAATAAGGCCTCTGACATAAACAGGTATATTATCAAAATTATCCTTTAGTTCGTCGAATACTTTTTTAACGCCCTCTTTTTGTTTAATTCTATTCAATATATAAATTTTTTGATCCAAAAAAAGACAATGCAAACCACCTTTTTTCAATCCCTGTAACTCTTCATCTATTATCTCAAGGGCTTCATCGTATTTAACATCCCATTTTAATTTCAAAACGTTTATGTAATTGACAACGCTTTTATTTTTATCTGCTCTATCACTTTCTAAGTAATGAACAACATAGTTCAAAATTGGTCTTATAAACTGTCCTTTATTCACAATTTCAACCAAAGATCGAAGATTCATTCTGAGAACCTCCTTATCCTCATGAAATATTTACACAATGTTATAATAATAGAATATTCGTTTACTTCAATTCAACATAGAAATTTTCTAAAAATAGACCGAAACCATTCAAACATAATTGTACCACGATACAGATAAAAAAAGAAAAAGAGGATATAAGTAATTTAAAGATAACAAAAATTATCGAATTTGATTTTAACATAAGTATTTTTTGACCGATCTCTGTAATACTTTATCAATGTATATTTGATACCAATTAAAAAAACAGTTGAAAATCATATGGAAAAGCGTATGATTAAAATGAAGGGTTGGATTATTTGAGATATTAGTTTTAAATAAAAAGAATAATCTAAGGGGATGAAAGAGGATGAAGAAATTTATTGTTGCTTTGTTGATCACTGTTCTGGTGTTAAGGTGTGGAAATTGGAAAATAGCGAATTAGAGCTAGTGGTGAAGAACTTTCATAAATTAAAAAACGACCTTTTCCTTTTTACTGCAAAAAATAGTAAACCAACGGTTTTATTTCATAAACCTTCATTAAAGGCTTACTATTTAGAACAACAATATGAACAATTTTTTTCTGATCTTCTTAATAATATTGATCCTTTTAATTTGTTTTCTTGGTTGGGAAAAAATAAGCATATGTTATCAAAAATTTGGAATGAATTAGAGTACTTTTTAGGATAGTAGAAGTAACTTATACTAATTATCATGTTGAAAATGGAATAAAACCTCTTGACCTACAGTCTTTCTTTTACGAGAAATTCAAATTGGAAAACGTAATGATTGTTCCTGTTATATCAAAAGATCCAACATTAGCTCTTCCTAATAGAGATTTTTTTATAGTTGATGAATATCAAACTGCAATAAATTCCTACCAGAACGGGAACAAACAAGAAATTGATTCAGTAGAACGTCTTGCGAATCAGGTATTAAATGCACCACCAACCTGCCTTTATTGTGGCAGTGGAATCACAGAATTTGTAGTTGATTCAGAAGGAGATGTTTTTCCTTGCCAATTATTGGTTAGTAACAAAAACTTTTTGATTGGAAATGTATATGATACCAAAGAAAAATTGAGACAACTTTTGATTACTTCCAAACAAAAATATAGTAAAATATTTGATAAGACTAAAGATAACGAATGTCAGAACTGCTTTTTACAATTTTTTTGTCGAGGATGTCCTATTGCCCCTTATCTCTTGGGAAACAGTATGCATATACCTCATGAAAGCTGTCAATTGCTTAAGGAAGTTGTTAAAAATTCTATTTTAATAAAAGCCGAAAAAGACTTTGTTGAATCAAACTCTTAAAAATTCCATTTATAGGGGGAGAGTTAAAGTATGAATTTACACGCTAGAAGATTGATAAGATATGGTATAAAAAATTATAAAAAGTATATGATTTTTATGTTTCTTTTGGGTGTTGTTACTTTAGCATTAGCAGCTTTGAGACCTTTTTTCATTCAGTATTTAATCGACGATATAATATCTTTTCAAAGAATTAACATACTGCCTTTTTTCCTTGCCTTTTTAATAGGTATCGTAGCTTTAGAAAGGGCTTTCAGTTATTTTTTTAATACTTATCATCGAAAAGTTAATTTTTGGTTCTATCACGAAAATAGTGGGTAATTAAGCTGGAGTTAAATTAAGTTTACCAAGGGCAATAAAGATAGTGATTTTTAAATTCTTTAATGTTTTAAAACCAAAAGCCCTTTTAGTAAATCCTCTAAGTTTAGAGTTCATACCTTCTATTTTACCGTTAGAGATATTCGTTTTTATGTGCAACAAGATACCTTCTATG
>NZ_AZRM01000063.1 GCF_002895605.1 Petrotoga miotherma DSM 10691 | reverse complement strand
GGCGAAGGGGCGCTAAAACTGATTAAATGTAACTTACAACAATAGAAATCCTTCAAAAATTTGTGGATTCTAAAGAAAAAATTAAACAACAAAAGGGGTTTTCGGGTATGAAATATGTTTTAGTCCTCGATGTAGGAACGACAAACATGAAAGTAGCAATTGTAAACGAAAAAGGTGACATCATCTCTCAAGAAGTCAAAAAGATAAATTTAATTCAATCCGCGGAAGGGGCAGCAGAACACGATCCTCAAGAATTGTGGGCAAACTTTTTGGATATCTCAAAGAAGATAATCACAAACTTCGAAGGTGATATTTCATTATTAATTTTTTCTGGGTACCAATTCGGTTTTCTACCGATAGATAAAAAAGGAAATTCTTTGATGAATATGGTAACACTCTTAGACACAAGATCACAGAATATAATGAACGAAGTTAAAGAAAGATTTTCCTTTGAAGAAATATACCAAAAGACTGGTTGCCCACCTGCTTTTAATTATACAATAGCCAGAATATTATGGTTGAAAAAAGAAAAACCAGAAATTTTTGCCAAAACCTATAAGTTTCTGGATATCAAAAGTTTCTTTACATTCAAATTAACAGGTAAGTGTTACACGGAACCAAGTTTAGCCTCTGTTACGCAACTTTTGGATATAAAAACGCAAAAATGGGATGAAGAACTAATAAAAAGGTTAGGGATTGAAAAGGATCAATTGCCAGATCTTGTGCCTGGGAACGTAATAGTGGATACGGTAAAAAAAGAAATTGCAAAAGAAATGGGCCTTGAAAAAGTAGTCCCTATAATGTTAGGAGTCTATGATGGTGGCGCGATGATTTTAGGAATGGGGGGTTATAAAAAAAGCGCTGTATGTAATTTAGGTACCACTGCAATGTTTAGAAGCGCATATAATGAACCATTACTTGATAAAACAGGGCAGTTCAGGCTACAAACCTATGCTCTATTACCTGGTATGTGGGCTATAGGAGGAGCGGTGAACAACGCAGGTGTAGTTTTGGAATGGTTTAGAAATAATATATCTAACGGTATGAGTTATGATCAAATAAACGAAGAGGCTTCGAAAGTTAAAGCGGGTTCCGAAGGTCTTATTTGCTTTCCATTTCTAACAGGAGAAAGAGACCCAAGAATAGGCAGCTTATCTACAGGGAGTTTTTTTGGATTGAAAACTTTTCACAACTTAAGTCACATGGCAAGATCTATATATGAAGGTGTAGGTTATGGGTTGAATATGATAAAAACAGCTTTAGAAGAAAACGACGTCAATTTAAAAAGATTAACAGTAGGGGGCTCGGGGAGCAAAAGCGATGTCTGGGTTCAAATTTTAGCTAATATATTCAACATTCCTGTAACCAAATCAAAGACCGAAAATGCAACATTGATAGGTGAATCTATGGTAGCTTTTTCACAATTGGGAGTTTACAAGGATATTGAGCAAGCTGGGGAAGTTATGATAAAGTTGGGAAAGAGCTTTGAACCCCAAACTTCTTCAGTTAAAACATATGAAGTTTATTACAATTTTTTTGTAAAAATGATCCAAAACTATCGGGATATGTATACCTTACATACCCAATTGATCAATTCTTTAGGTGAGGAAGAAAAATGGCAATAAAATTCAGAGAAGCAAAAATAGAAGATTATGAGCAGATGTATAGATTATGGGAAACAACAGAAGGCATGGGTTTAAGCAAATCTGATACAAAAGAAAATATTGAAAGATTTTTGAATAAAAACCCTGGTTTAAATTATGTATGTGAAGATGACGGAAAAATTATTGGTACAATCCTGTGTGGCGAAGATGGAAGAAGAGGATATCTCTACCATCTTGCGGTTGACAAGAAGTATAGAAGAAATGGGATAGGGGAAAAATTGGTAAACTTGGTTTTAAATAGTTTAAAAGAAAAAGGTATCATAAAATGTCATTTATTTGTTTATTATGAGAACGAAATTGGTAAAACATTTTGGGAAAAAACAGGGTGGTACAAACGTGATGAGTTACTTATTTACTCAAAAGATATTAAATAAATCAGGGGTTACTATTGATCACGGGTTTTCTCAAAAATAAACCGTTTGCCTTTTCCGCCATGAGTATCATAAGAAAGGCTAATATAATCAAATATATAGGATATAACCTTATATCGAAATGTTCTTGCAAAAATCCGAACAAGGGTGGCATAAGAGTTGTTCCAAGATATGCAGAAGCCATTTGTACTCCTATAATGGAATGTGAAACATTTTTACCAAAATTAGTTGGTGTTGAATGTATCAAACTTGGATATATCGGTGCACAACCTAAACCTATGAGAATAAGGCCTATAAATACCGTATAATTGCTAAAAGGAAGAATCAATAGTAACAATCCTAAAATGATGATCCCTTGCCCCAAACGTACCATATTTTTATTATTCATTTTGAATGTTATAAATCCAGATATAAACCTTCCTATTGTAATTCCGAAATAAAATGAAGCAGCCCATTTGGCTGCTATTTCAGCAGCTATACCTCTATTTAGAACTAAATAGCTTGCCGCCCACAAACCAGTGGTTGCCTCTAAAGCACAATAGGAGAAAAAAGCGATCATAATAGACATTGCCCCAGGTAAGGCAATAACCTCTTTTAAAGAATAATTTTTGTATCCTTCTTCTTTGGTTTTGTTATCTGTTTTTTTCTCTTTCCATAGCGGCAAAGTAAGAAAAAGTACAGAGGTTAAAGCGATCTGAATTAACGAAATAGTAAAATATCCTGAATTCCATTTAAAACCGTTAGTCAACAATATCCCCATAATATATGGGCCAAGTGTGGCTCCAACTCCCCAAAAGCAATGTAACCAGTTCATATGTCTAGCTTTGTAATGCAGGGCGACAAAGTTGTTAAGTGCTGCATCAACACTTCCTGCACCTAAACCGTAAGGTATCCCCCACAGACACAAATGCCAAAAAGAAGTTGATATAGAAAAACCAAACAACGCTATAGCAGTCATTCCAACGCTTATGGAGGTCAATTTCCCAGTACCAAGTTTATGAATAAACTTACCGCTGAACAAAGTTGAAAAAATAGTTCCTCCTGAGATGATCATGGCTATAATTCCTGCATACGATACTGGCACGTTTAATGTTTCATACATGCTTGGCCAGGCTGACCCTAAAAGAGCATCTGGCAATCCAAGACTGATGAATGAAATATAGATAATCACTAGTAAGATAGAATACATATTAAAATCTCTCCGTTGATTTAAAATTTAAATAAATTCGAATGATAGTATAGGTATTTTTGGTGATTGATTAGATTTACAGATTTAATCCAAAATTTTGAAAATGCTTTTTGCTAAAACGTATTCCATAGAAACACAAAAATGAATATACATCCCCAGGCATATCCTGCGATTTCTCTTACTATTAGCATACCATAAATAATGATAATTACAGTTAACAATTGGCCCTTATGTGTGACAATTGGTATCCAAATCATTTTTAGTAGCTTATGTCTTTTGGACCAGTAAGTATCCATAGATCTTTGCTTTGTCCGAAAACTTTTTCAAACACATTGACAAAATTTGATATGATGTATATAATAGTATCATATCAAATAATTTTGATATGAGGTGATATCTTGGCAACTGTTTATGAGGAACAGGCAAAGGTATTTAAAGCGTTTTGCGATGAAACACGTCTGCGAATACTCCAGCTACTTCGCACCGGTGAAAAGTGTGCATGTGTTTTGCAAGAACAGCTGAACTTGGGGCAGTCGGGACTTTCCTACCACATGAAAATTCTGGTTGAATCAGGCGTTGTGGAGAGCAGGAAGGAAGGGAAATGGACGTACTACACAATTAGTGAAAAAGGTAGTGCTTATGCGGCTACTTTGCTTAAAAGGCTGACAACTCCTAAAGCGATTGCTAAAGAAAGCAATTGCTGCAAAAACAAGCCATCTAATAAGAATTTTAAAACGGAAAAACACATCAAAATTATTTGATATTGACGTTATTTTATTGAAAGTGGCGCAGGCACAGTTTGGATGGAGAAGTTATCTCTTATACCAAGATCTTAGAAGTCGAAGAGGTCCTATAGATTTTGCAAAAAATCCAATAGAATTTGAAGGGTGGTTATATGAAAAAAAGCGAAAATACAGGGATCAGTTTTTTTGAAAAATATCTCACGGTGTGGGTTATCTTGTGCATGATTGCAGGTGTACTGATTGGTAGATTCCTCCCTGGAATTCCTGCGTTTCTAGGACGCTTCGAGTATGCCAATGTATCCATTCCGATTGCCATACTCATCTGGCTCATGATCTATCCCATGATGCTGAAGGTCGATTTTCAAAGCATTAAAAACGTGGGCAAAAATCCAAAAGGGCTGTTTGTAACATGGGTGACGAACTGGCTCATCAAGCCTTTCACGATGTTCGGAATTGCCTGGTTGTTTTTCTTTGTGATTTTCAAAGCACTTATCCCCGCAGAGCTCGCTAAGGAGTATCTAGCAGGAGCCATACTTTTGGGAGCTGCTCCATGTACTGCAATGGTGTTCGTATGGAGTTATCTGACAAATGGAAATGCAGCATATACTGTTGTGCAGGTTGCAACTAATGATTTGATTATCCTTGTTGCTTTCACTCCGATCGTAGCATTTCTGCTTGGTGTAGGAGGCATATCTATACCATGGGACACCTTGATTCTGTCGGTAATTTTGTTCGTTGTCATCCCCCTTGTAGGCGGAGTAATAACTAGGAACTATATTATCCGCAAGCATGGTCTGGAATATCTTCAGAACCACTTTATTCCGAAATTTGGAAATGTTACAACCATTGGACTTCTTTTGACATTAGTCATCATTTTTTCATTCCAAGGCGATGTTATTCTTGCTAACCCTCTACACATAGTTTTGATTGCAATACCCCTGATCATACAGACATTCCTTGTTTTTTTCATCGCTTATTTTTCAAGTAAGAAATTAAAACTGCCGCATGATATTGCTGCACCAGCCAGTATGATCGGGGCATCAAATTTCTTTGAACTTGCTGTCGCTGTCGCGATCTCTCTTTTTGGTACACAAAGTCCTGCCGCCCTTGCTACAATAGTTGGTGTTCTAACTGAGGTGCCAGTTATGTTGATGCTCGTAAAGATTGCAAATAATACAAAAAAATGGTTCAAGCATGCGTAAATTAAAGAAAGATAATCTATAGCAGTTTGCATAAAATGCGCAATCTGGGGTAATTCCTTGGATTTTAATGTCATTTTATAACGCTTCCACAGTCCCAAGCCAAGATTGCGTTATAAGCGCATGCCCTGCAGGCGATGGATGTACGCCATCGGGCAACCAAAAGGCGGGATCCCTTTGTTTAGAGAAATTTACAGTCCTTCTATTCCTCAAGCCTTGACACCAATGCCACGGACTTGACTCGAAGTTTCGGCGCCAGAAGTAGGAGCAGACAGACTGCCTCTATATGCGTCATTGCTTTATTCCTAACTTGTCAACAATTACTTTACCATCTGAATCTAATAACGGTGTAATACCCTTTGGCCCAATACCAGTATTCATTAAATAATTAACTCCAGTTCGAGTATCAACAACGATATAAATAGCACCTAATCCTAATGATTGTTCTTCTTTAATGACAAACCTTTCCTCTTTCTTCTGTTTTTTAAACATATAAAAATCTCCCTCGAATAATATTTATGGATGTGAAACTTAAAAATGGTACTAAAAATCTGCCAGGAGTATTGATTAAATTCATTTTAATAGGAAAACCGCCATAATAAAAAAGACCTTGAATTATTCCAGGACCTCTATCTCATCTCCAGGATGTATATATCCGCCCTTTATTACCTTTGTGAACACTCCTTCCATGGGCATAGCGCACCTACCCACTTGTTCAAAGATTGCACATTTTGTATGACATTTTTTGCCAATCTGACTGATTTCCATTACTGTCTCGCCTATCTTGAGCCTTGTCCCTACGGGATATTTATATAAATCTATACCCTCTGTCGTGAGGTTCTCTGCAAATTTTCCCGCACTAAGGCCCTCGATGCCCAATGCAGCAATCTTATCGATACTTTCCTGGCCTAATAGGCTCACTTGTCTGTGCCATTCTCCAGCATGGGCATCCCCCATCAGACCGTGGTTTTCCTTGAAATACCCCAAAGGTATCGGCTCCTTTATCACTCCCTTTTTCTGGCTTATATTAACTGCCGTAACCCTTGCCATATCCTATTCCTCCTCGTATAATATGTATGGATAAGAAACTTAAAATAGGTGGAAAAAGGTGGTTCTCAGTTTTTTGGCTTTACAAAGACTTACACGCCATGGGTTCCATGTATAGCTTATTATTGTAAGGTAAGAAAGCAGCTTGGAATTAAGTGAAATTTGACTATAGAGCTGTATTAGATAGTTAATCCACCCTGGTCATCAATACTATTGACTCAACGTGGTCAGTGTGAGGAAACATATCTACCAAATGAAAATCTGAGATTGTGTAGAGATCAGATAATTCTTTTAAATTGGGTATTAGAGTTTTAGGGTTACATGAGATATAGATAATTTTATTAAATTGCTGAGTTTTTATGAATTTTATAAGATTTGGATGTAATCCAGCTCTTGGTGGGTCCACCACAATATAATCAGGTTTTTCGGTGCCGCTTTGTCGTTTAACAAAATCTTTTACATCCTCATTTACGAATTCTACGTTGTTGATATTATTTAATATAGCGTTTTGCTTAGCTGCCTCTACTGCTTCTTTTACAATTTCTATTCCATAGACTTTTTTCGCCTTATTTGCAAGTAATAAGGATATTGTGCCCGTTCCAGAATAAAAGTCATATACAACATCTGAATTTTCTGCATAAGATAACGCAGTTTGGTATAAAACTTCTGCTCCTTTTGTGTTTGTTTGAAAGAAAGAGAATGGACCTATTTTGAAAGTTAAATCAAAAATTTTTTCGTAAAAATAGTCTGTGCCGTATAATATTTCCATTTCATCTGCTTTGACAACGTTGGCTTTAGATTTAGTCTTACTTTGAATTATGGAGACGATATTTCCTTTTAAGTTAGTATTCAACATTTCTTCTTTCCATGTTTCTACTTCTTGATAGTATGTATTATCTAAGGAAGTCACCAAGTTTAAAAGTATTTCCCCCGTTTTTAATCCTTTTCTGATTCCCAAATTTCTAAGAAAGCCAGAGTGGTTTTTGTAATTTCTAAAAGGTATGTTTTTGTTTAAGAAAAATTCTCTTGTTTGCCTAACGATATTATTGAAATCATCATCTACTAGTTTACAATCTTTTGTGTAATAGACATCGAACTTCTTACCTTTTCCTCTTAACCCCAAAACGAGAGGACCATCTTTGTGTTCGTTACCAAAAGAGTATTCCATTTTGTTTCTGTATTCATATATATCCACAGAAAACGTAATACCGTGATAATTATTAGGCTTTATTTGGTATTGGTCAAACAACGAAAGAACGCCGTTCTCTTTTATTTTTAGTTGTTCGTCGTAACTTATATTTAATTTACTACATCCACCACATTTTTCAAAGACTGAACATATCTGCATTTTATAGCTCCTTTTTCGATAATCAAAAAAAACCCCCGAACAATTCAATTTTAACACTTTTCGGGGGTAAATGGTTATTTTTTTACTTTAACCTTATTTAAAGAAGAGGGCTAATAACTAATTATACTTTCTTCCATGCCAGCCATTTGGTCTAAATATTTTGTTAAATCATCTTCGTTTCCTGAAACCGCTTCAAAGTGATGGTATGAATCAACTTCTTGGCTATCAGGATACCATAAATCGTTCCACCCTTCTAAATCTGATAAATCTGGTATTTCATACTCATATGAATCTGCACTTCCCAACCAACCAGAGGATAATACTATCATCCAATTGATAGTCCACTCAGTATTTTCTAAATAGGTATCATAAAATCTCAATTCGTGATCGTCGATTTCGGGATCATACTGATTCCATGTGAATGTATTATCTAGAAACGTAGGTGTCGCCCAGTTAGTAGAAGGTAGCGTATTCAAAGTTTCAATATCAGACGGATAGTCTGTAAATTTTGTAAATAATCTATCAACTGAGTTTTCTGAATCGTCATGTTTTAAAATTAAAGTATATAAGTCATCTGAGCTTGCAAGAGATTGAGGGATTTTTAGGTAAGAACCATCTGTGAACGAAGGGAATGCATCGGTTGTTCCGCCCACTAACAATTCACCCCATGCATAGGCATCTTCTATGGTGGTTGTAACAATGTATGTTGTTAAGTCTGCAAAGTCAGACCATGAAATATCTTTGTTTTCGGTACCAGCTGCTATCGATCTATCTCTTTCTATATATATTTTTGAAAAATCTTCCCCTTGTTCTCCTGCTAAAATTACCAAATCATAGGTGCCAGGAATCGCTTCTAGTGGGCATATTAAATCATTCTCCTTATCAAACCAGGGGAATCCATGACCAATACCGTAAAAGATGTTAGCCCTTTTCCCTATAAACTCACTTCCAAAATTCAAATTTAATGTAGAATCAAAAGTATCTGGCCAATACCCAAAGGTTATTGGTACTTCTTTTCCTTCGGTGGTGTTGAGATTCATTATTTGAATGTCATAGTTAAACGTCTCATTCCCAAAGTACTGCTGTTTGTTGACAGCATAGATGCTAAAATTTCCATCAGTTGATTCAGGGGTAAAAGTGTACACGCCGTTAGTTGAACTTAATTTTTTCCAGGTTCCATCTTTCCCATCTTGATAAGCTAAAAACTCCACGCTTTCTCGAACAGTGCCAATAAAAGTGTTTATAACTACTTGATTTGTTATATCTTCTCCGTTGCCATCTCCATCGATTGGTAAAGTTGCGCAACTTACGAAGAGCAAACCGATTGCCAAGATTAGAAAAAACATACTTAATTTTCTCATTTAAAATCCTCTCCTTTTATAAAAAGTTGTTTAATAGATTTTAGTAAAGAGATCTAAAAAAAATCTAAAACAACTTTTTTGGAGAGGTTTAATAAATTTGGAACTCTTTGACGAAGTAACTTATTTCTTTTGAATTAAAAGCTGTTCCTATCTCTTTTTTGTACAACTCGTTGATATATTTGTAATAATCCAAAGCCTTTTTTCTTTCACCTTTTTTTAGTAGAAGATTGATATACTCAATGTTCATTTCGTCGGCGAAAGGTTCGATCCGTAAGTATTCGTCTAAATAATTTTCTGCCATTTCAATGTCTTTTTCCTTTTCTAATGAATACAAAATAGTTAATATTGACAGATAAGATTTTTCAGCATCTTCTATCTTTGGGATTGCCCAGTCGTCGTAAATATTGGAAGGTAAAAGTCCATAGGAATAGAGTTTTTTAGCCTTTAAATAATGTTCTTTAGCTTTTAAGTATTGTTTGTTTTTTAACAATTTATTTCCTTCTTCAAAATGAAGGATAAAATCCTCGTAATCCAAGTAATAAACCTTGTTTACATTGAATTTGTAATTTTTATTTTTTTGAGAAATGTATTCCTCAACCAAACCAAACTCTTGAAATCTCTTTCGTATGTCGTGGATCGCCACATATAAGCTTTGACGGCTTTTTTCAAAAGGTAAATTTGGCCAGAAATTTTCAATTATGACATCTTGAATAATCCATTGATCATAATTCAAGGTTAAAAATTTAAAAAGTTCTAACGCTTTTTGATTTCTCACCTTTCTCATAGTCAAAACCTTATCACCACATACCAATCTAAATTCACCAAAGAGATAGATTTTAGGGTATAAAGCTTTTTTTGATTCAAGATAAGAGATTTCTTGTGCGTCTTCGAATCTCAATTTAAATGAAGTATCTAAGGAAGGACTTTTAACACCTGAATTAACTTCTATGAGATCTTCAATTGAGCTCGTTATTTCGGGATATTTTTGTAGAATAAACTGGTAATTGTTGTCTGATAATAACTCGTTAAATGTTTTTAAATCATCCTTATAAGAAGGTAAATTGAATGATTTACTTAAAAATAATTTTAAGAGTAACGCCTGAGTTAGTATTAATTTTGCTTCCCCTTCTTTGGCTATCTGAATGATTTTTCCAATGTGTGACAGTGCTTTTTCGAATTGTTTTAAATGTATCAATAATCGAACTTTTTGTAGTTCAAAGTTCAATATTTGATATTTGTTGAAAATAGTTTTGCCAATTTTTATTGCCTTTTCAACTGTTGAAAAAGATTCTTTAAGTTCACCTTTTTTTAAAAGATACTGAGATTGGACGAAGTAATAATTTGCTTGAAGAAATTTTGATCTTGAATAATAATTTTCAGCTTCCATTAAACTTTTTTGAGCAGATTTTAATTCATTTCTTGCTATTTCTAGCTTGGCTTGCAAGATTTTTAAGACGGGAATGTAAGCAATGTTTTTAGTTTCCAAGTAGATGTCTTCATAGGCTTTGAGATGCTCTTTAGCTTTGTCATATTTTTGTGTTTCAATATAAAAATCGGTAAGATTAGCACTTAAAAGTGCTTTTCCATATAGGTCTTTTAAGTCCTCAAAGCTTTTTAAGGATTTAACGAAGTATTTTTCCGCACTTTCTAGATTTCCTTCGATTAGAAAAATATTGTAAGCAAGGTTGTTAAGAAGCCACGGCTTCATTTCTGTATAATTGAATCGTTCACATAATTCCATAGCCTTGTTTAAATACATTTTACCTTCATCTAATTTTGAAAGATTAGAATAACTTGTTCCCAATAAATTGTACAAGGACGTTAAGCTCTGGTAGTTTTCATTTGGTATACTTTTTAGCAATTCATTTCCCAATTCGACGACCTTTTCATATTTTTCCTGATGCCAGTAGATTCCTATTATTTGTGTGTCTATATTCTCAAGAATACTTTTATCGGAAATTTTATCCATATTATCTTTTACCATCCTATAATCTGCAAGAGCTTCATCAAACATAGAATATTTCTCTTCTATAACACCACGGTAATAGTATAATTCAATGTTATTGGTGAAAAAAGAGGTAGGTATTGAATCTAACCATTTTTTGATGATTGAAAAATCTTTTATCAATAGCTCAGAATGATTGAGAAAGAAATCATAGGCTTTTTCTAAATCTTTCATATTCAGTAAGCAATGAAATTGTCCATAGTAATCGTGCTCTTTTTGATATATGCTAAAAAGTGTCTGGTATATCTCGTTTTTTTCTCTTTCTCCAACCCCTTTGGAGATCGTTCGACGGAATATTTCGTTCATATAGTAATAATGCGGATCCTTTTTTTCTAACATGTTTAAATCGTACAACTTTTCAAAAGACTCGTGAACTTTTTCATCGCTTTTGATGTTAAAATATGCTTTACAAATCTTTGGCTCTATTTCATTCATTAGACTAAAAACTTTCAAATACTCTCTTAAATCTTCTGATAAGACTTCAGTTAATAAGTTTATATATTCATCTATTTTTTTTGCTGAATCTATAAGCTCATCATATTTTTTTAGGTCTGTTGTCTCCATGTATGTGGTTAAAATGTTAATAAAAGTGGGTATCCCATCCGTCAATTGGTATAACTCTAACAAGTTTTCTTCTGTTAAGTTAATTTTTTTTGTGCTAATATAATTTTTAAGTTCATCAAAAGAAAATTTCAGTTCCTTTTCTTGAATAGTGTAAACATTATTGGCCATAGCAAATTTTGTTAAAGGGATCGGAAACTCTTGATTAGTAGTAAAAAGAAAATGGAAGTTTTGGGGTATGAAGTTTAATAACAATTTGAGAAGATTTTCGTTTTTGCCTTCAAACATAACATTTTCGAAGGAATCAACAAATATAAATATTTCTTCCTTATAACTTGAAAAAGCATTTAATAGTTCAACAACCTTCTCTTCTTCCGTAAAAAAAGAAATAGTATTTTTTGAATCATCGTCAAATATTTTCAGATTTAACGTTTTGGATAAAGTATAGATTAGATGATTGAGAAAGATGTCAAAATCAAAGTAATCCTGTGGGCAACTAATCCATACTTTCGATTCATTCAATTTATCAAAATACATACTAAACATAATGCTCTTACCGTATCCTGAAGGAGCTTTTATTAGAATGTAATTTTTACTTTTATTATTGATCATAGAATTAAGTAACTTTTCTCTATATTGATGATATGGTTTTATTAAGAGAGGCTTAAACACCGGGTCTAATATTTTCATATTAATCAGCACCTTTGAATATTCAAAAAGGGAAAAATTATAATATATCTGTTATTAAGACGATATTATTTACCCCATTGATGGTAGTATTTCCAAAGATATAGACAGAATTTTGATTTTCAGGCTTTGATATACTGATTATTTCAAAATCAGAATCAAGAGTGTACGTGTTTAACTTTTCGATTTTTTCTTCTTCCAAATTTACCTCGTAGATGATTCCGACTTTTTTCCCATTTTCTACACTATAACCATATGCTATATATTTTTCATCTATTGTTGTAAAGCCTAAAAATTTATTCGATCCTTCTAATGAAAATTCAAAAGAATCTCCAAATCCATTTAATTCATCTACTTCTAAAATTTCGTAACTCATAGGTGTTGAAGTAGTTTCGAATAATACGTAGTATTTTTTGCCATCTTTGATAACCCCTATGGGGATGTTGTCGTTAGAATCACCGTACACATTTGACCATTTCCTATTTCCATAGTAGTCAATTTTTAAAACGTATATATCAAAACCACCTGCACCAAAAGATCTTGTGGCTCCAAAGACCATGAAACCTTGATCTTGAGAGTTTTTTATATCTAAAGCAATCTCTACATCGTTGCCACCGAAGTTATTAGACCAGATTCTAGTTCCGTCGTTTAAATACTTTGAAACGAATATATCTGATAATTTTTTGTTGATGAATAAATTTCCTGTTACTGCGTAACTATTTTCGTCGATGTTTGTAATACTTATACCGCTGTCTCTACCAATATCCCCGTAATCTATCTGGTAATTAACGCTGCCGTCTTCGCTTATAGAAACAATGTAGGCGTTACCGTTTAAGCCGTAAGAGAGGGTATCGCCAATGTAGATTATGTTTTTAGAGTTATCGGTAGAGTCTTTGGTGATAATAGAATCTCTAAAAAAGTCTGTATTTTTTGCATATAACGACTTTTCATTTAAAATATTTCCATATGGATCTATTTTCCATGTTTTTGCATCCCAATTGTCATTTTTGCCTTCATAACCATATAGATAAAAGTTTTTTCCGTCGTACAAACTTCCATAGATGTATTCATCGAAACCTTTAGAGAATATTTTAGTTAGTTCTGTCGCTTCAGCCGTTGATGGAGTAGGTTCAACGGTTATAGTTACAGGAGTAGAAGGGGCCGTAATAGCTTCTTCTGTAGCCTCTGGTATTGTAATTTGAGTAGGTTCAGGCGTTGTCTCCGTTGCCTGAGGCGTTGATGGAGTAGGTTCAACGGTTATAGTTACAGGAGTAGAAGGGACTGTAAAAGGTTCTTCTGTAGGTTCTGGTATTGTGATTTGAGTAGGTTCAAGTGTTATCTCCGTTGCCTGGGGCGTTGATGGAGTGGGTTCAACGGTTATAGTTACAGGAGTAGAAGGGACCGTAATAGCTTCTTCTGCTGGCTCTGGCATTGTGATTTGAGTAGGTTCGGGCGTTATTTCAGTTGCCTGGGGTGTAATTGGCGTAGCTTGGATGGTTACTGTTGATGGAGGTGTCACTATTTCTTCCATCGTTTGAGTTAAAGGCATTTTTTCCTTAATGGATCGGGTGAAATAATATTGAGAATCGAAATTATCATAAAATATTAAAAATCGAGTTAGAAAGTCTTTTACCCCTACCAATAGACCTTTGTCGTGTACTAAGGGTTTGCCGATTATTTGGAATTTATTTATTGTGGAATAATTCCAAACTAAATTTCCTTCCAAATCGAGGGATTTAATACTTTCTCCTACCAATATGAATCGATCTTTGTTAACAGGAACAAAATAATTGAAATTTACTTCATATGTGAAAGTTCTGATCAGATTTAATTCAGAATCATAAAAGTTAAGATTTTTTGAACCGGATAATAGAACTATTTTGTCGTAATATGTATATATTTTTCTTTGATATCTTTCAGTTTCTATTTGAAAGTCAAGTTGTGATATCTTTTGCAGATTGGTGTCTAAGACTGTAATATTATTATTAGTCAATATGGGGAACAAAGTTATATTTTGAATTTCAAGATAATCGAAATCAAAAGTTTTGTCGTTAAAATCAAAACTTTCAATGGTCTCAAAATTACTATTCATCTTTATAAATTTATCCTTAGTTAAAAGGTAGATATATCCTTCTTTTACTAAAGCTTTTTGAATGTTGTTGAAATCGATTTGTTTTTGTATCTGAAAAACGCCGCTTATCGAAAAGATTTCATCTTCACTGTAAAAGATATTTTCTCCTGCTAACCCTTTAATCTTGACATTTAATTGTGCCTTTTTTTCTAAAGAATAGTCGAAGACATAAGTTCCGCTCTGGGTTACTAGAAAAACAGCTTTACTTGTCAAGAACCCATTTTCAATATTTTGTCCAAAATCAACCGTTTTAATCACAACTTTATTTGCATTCATTAAGACAACCTTGTTTTTCGATATGCCAAGAAAGTTATCATCTAAAGGAAGAATTTTATCAAACTCTTCAAATATTATAATATATGCATCCCCAGCACGTAAACTTCTGGTGGTAAATTTAGCTGTTTTGCTGGAGTATACGTTTCCATCCTGATCAACTCCTTCTACTTTCCAGTAGTAAGTTGTTTCAGGCTTTAGGACGTCTCCTGTATAAAAATTTGAAAAAATATTTTCCAATTTCAAATCTTTTTCATCTATATTGGCATCTTCAGAGATGTAGATTCTATATCTGAGCTCTTTTTCTTCCGCATCTATGGTTTGCCATCTAAAAGAAGTTCTTATATCGACGTTTTGGGCATTTTCTTGTGGAGAAAGAATATTTATATTCAAAGCAAAAGAAAAAATGGAAAATAAAATCACAACAAGTATTAACAAATAATTTTTCATGGTAGCACCTCTAAAAATATTTATTTTTGGTAGGAATTTTACTGCAAAAAAGAGTTGGAAATCGAGTTAAGATTCTGTATGAATAAAGATAAAATTTTTGTGTTATGATCTTTAAATTTGACTGAAGTTATTTCTTCGGACGTAATTTGTATTCTAAACATAGACAAAAGAACCTTTAAAGCATCTTTAAAATTATTTATTTTAAACTCTACTATCGAGTCAAAATCCATCAAATGTTCTTCGAAATTAGCAAATATTTGAGCAAAAGTAAAAGACATGTCTTTGATTTCTTCTACATTTTCTTGAATAAAAGGTTCTAAAGATAAGGATTCTCCTAAGATTCTATCTTGGTAGAATCTTAAAAGTAATCTGCCGAAAGCTAGCCCATCTCCGTCTTTCCAAAGAAATTGCGATACAGTTGTTGCTACTCTTTCCGATAGACCGTAATTAAAGCCGGAAAGAAGCAAACCGTTCGTGAGTAATTCAACACCATCTGGATATAACTTTGGTTCTATTGAACTCTCTTTTAACCAGCTAATGAATGGACGTTCTACTTCTTTGGCTGTTAGATGCTCCGACAAAGAAAAAGGGTCGATATTACCAAATTCGTCTATACTTTCAAATATTGAATCGGAAATATTTTTATCTGTAAAATCTTCAAGTTTGGATACGTAAAAATCTAATCTATCTAATTTATCTATTAGTAGAGTAAAATTTGATACGGGTTCTTCTAACAATATCTTTTTCACTTTTTCTACTCTACCTTGAGATAATTCGAACAAAACTTTAAAATTAACAGCGGTTTCGTGAAAGTCAGGATTCAGATTTAAGATTTCAAAATATTTTTCCACTTGTTTTTCGTCTTCTATTATTACATAAAGTTTTAATAAAGTTAAAACAATAAGGTCTTTATTTTGTTCTGAAGCCAATTTTAAAGCTTTTTCCTCTGTTTCAATTGCTTGTAAGTATCTTCCCATGTTTTTATATTCCAACGCTAATTCGTGAAGTATATAATCTGTTTCATTCAAAGAGGCGGCTTTTTCTAAGGCTTTTATTGCCTCATTGTGGTTTCCTAACCTGGCCAATGAATGAGCATCGTTATAATAAATTTCATATTTATCGCTATCTATTTCTATGGCTTTTTGGTGGACTTTATGTGCATCTTTATAACGCTGAAGCATATTTAGAGCAACACCCAATCTTTCATAGGCAGGAACAAATTTTTTATCGATTTCTATGCATTTTTGTAGAAGTGGTATAGCTTCTTCGAATCTGCCATTTTCCATGTATACATCGGCCATCTTAAGAAAACCTAACGTAAAATCCTTTTCAAGTTCGACAGATTTAGAGTAGTATTCTATTGCCTCGTCGTAGATCTTTCTTTCATACATAAGATTGCCAAGTTCATAATAACCATATGCAAAATTTGGTTTTTCTTTTATTGATTGTTTTAAATGTAATTCTGCGAGTTCAAAATTTCCTAATTTCTTGTAGTATAATCCAGTATAAAAATGCAATCTATAATCAGGATAAATTTTACCTGCTTTGTCTAAAAATTCCTTTGCCTTTTCAAAATCCGTGTTGTTGAGGTATTTTTTAAAAGCTTCGTAATAATAATAAACCAGGTAAGATAGGTAATATCGGTTGTTTTGATCTATATCCATTTGAGCTTCTAAGCCTCTAATAATTACGTCCAACGGTATTTTATTGGTTTTTCTTGCCTTTTGAAAATCATCCGCTAAAATAGGTAATTTTACAGGAAGATTATTCAACTTTGCATAATTGGGATCAATATTCAGGTAAACGATAGCATATTTTACCTCTTTCAAAAGAAACACACCTCTTTATACTTCTTTATCACTAATTGAAAACCTTATATTTGAAAGTAAAAAAAAGAGAACCACTCGCTGCTCCTAAATAACTTGCAACCATGTCTAAATGGCTATATGTATGATAAATACTGAATTTTTGAAAATATTCTGTTAATAAAGGAACTAAAAGGAAAAAAATCAAAAAAAGTATAAAATAAATTCTTTTACTATTTTTAAAAAAAGCCATAAAGAAAAAATCGGCACCTAAAAAATACGAGATAAAATGAACTATTTTGTCTTCTCCTTTGAAACTACTATAATTAATTATAGGTTTGGAGATCGATAGATATATAATAAAAGCTATATATAAAAAGAACAAAACTTTCCAAAACACATCTTTTATTTTTTTTATATCTTTATATTTTTTATCAGCCATTTTATTACCTTTCTCTAATTTTATTTATATACATATAAACCTGGGTAGGCTGCCCCAGGTTTGACAAATTATGGTTAGCTCTATTTTTATTCCATTCTAAATGTTTCAGTTCTATCATGATCTTCAATTATATGTTTATATCTGTCATAGGCAGCTTTAGCCATTTTTTCTAAAATACTTGGAAGATCACTGTCAGTCCAATCTTCATCTAAAAAATTTATCAGTTCTTTTTTTAATTTAAAATAAGGCTCTTTATCAGGATCGAATTCTATATAACTTTCTATAAGTTTTCTATCCACTTTATCTTCTCGGTAAATGTTTTCTATTAACTTACTTACACTTCTTGAAAAGAGATCAGGGATCTCTTGAAATTTTTTAGTGAGGTCTAATTTGTTTTGATATAATGGTTTAATTTCATTGTAGTACTTTATAAACGATTTCACGGGGGATCCCTCCTTTTTATTGTTTTAATTGGTTAAAGAATATGTGGAACTGTTAAAAAACTCTTCTTTAAGAAATTTAAAATCGTCATTTTCTATAGCTTCTCTCATTTTCTCTACCAGAGATATATTGAATCGCAAATTGTGAATGCTTAAAAGGATTTTCCCGAGTACCTCATCTTTTTTAAAAAGATGGTGTATGTAACCACGTGAATGATTTTTACATGTATAACAATCGCATTCTTCATCAATAGGTTTTTGATCAAATTTAACCTGTGAGGATTTTAAATTTAATTTTCCTTTCCAAGTTAATGCTGTTCCGTGCCTTCCCATTCTCGTTGGTAAAACGCAATCAAACATATCCATACCGTTTTCCACAGATAGGAACATCATTGTGGGGGAACCTATTCCCATTATGTATCTCGGTTTATTTTCAGGTAATTTATTGCCAAAAGCTTTTAAAATCTTTTCAGAATCTTGGTATTTTTCTCCTACGGCTAATCCACCCAACGCATAACCATCAAAATCTAAAGAGGTTATCTGAGACAAACTGAGATTTCTTAAATCTTCAAAGAGCCCTCCTTGAACTATGCCGAATAATGCCTGTCCGTTGTTATTATGATATCGTTTGGATCTTAAAGCCCAATTAAAAGTTTTTTGCACACTATCTTTTACAGCATCGTACCCAGATAAGGAGTTTATGCATACATCTAAAACCATTGCAATATCTGATCCAATTACTTTTTGTATATCCAAAGATTTCTCCGGAGTTAACTCTATTTGAGAACCATCCAGTGGAGATTTGAAAATTACTTTTTCATCAGATAATCTAGTGTTTGGTAAGGAAAATACCTGAAACCCTCCGCTGTCCGTCAAAATCGGCTTCTCCCAGTTCATGAAGTTATGAAGCCCTTGAAAATGCTCAAGAACCTCTAATCCCGGTTTTAAATAAAGATGAAAAGCATTAGCTAATATTATTTCAGTATTGATATCATTTAATAACGAGTTAGTAAGAGTTTTTACAGTTGCATTCGTACCCACAGGCATAAAAACCGGTGTTTCAACGATGCCGTGTTTTGTGATAATTCGTCCCCGTCTAGCCCCGGTGTATTTATCAATATGAATTATTTCAAATTTTATAGGTGAATCATCCATTAATTTTTTATTTCCTCCTTCAACTCTTTTAACAAGGAATCTGCTTCATTTTTGAACTCTATTGTATCATTTAAAAGGTTTTCTTTTTCTTCTGTCTTGTTTATTTTTTCTAAATTTGCTTCAACAGAAATAATGGCTGAATTTAATGCAGCCCAAGCTAAATAACAAGTGATTTTTGCTTCTGGTTTTAATACGGGGTTGCCATATTTGTATATGGTAAAACAATTTTTTAGGATACTATAACATGTTTTGGCTATGTTGAAAGAAAATACAGCGGCAGCTGTTAAAGATTTATCCTTATCTTCTCCTTCTTTGATATTCTCGATTCTTTCAACATATTTAGAAGATTCTTCAGCGTATTCCATAAGTTTTTCTTTGATATCTATAAGATTTTCTAAAGCTACTTCTAGGGTATTTTCATAATCCTTGTCGTTTCCATTAGATATCGTATAATTTGCCACCATATAACCTAGTGCAGACGCTAAAGCCCCTACTAAAGCAGTAACGGTTCCCCCAGCGGGAGCTGGATCTGTGGATGAAATTTCATTTAAAATTTCTTTGAAACTCATATTTTTATACATTCATCCACCTCCTCTCTGGAAATAATTGAAGTATCTGTACTTTTATTATACCATACTTTTAGGGTTAATAAGTGTGAAAGAAAATTAAAATGAATTCAGCGAAGACCTTTATTCCCCATCTGGGTGAGGTGTGAAGCGAAGCAGAATGTTCTAACTAAATTGGTGCAAGAAGGCTCTCATTTCAATAAGTAGTGGGGAGTTGATCGAAAGCATAGGAAGTGATTAAATTACCAAATAGTCTTTTGGATACTTGTTTAATACTTCACAACCATTATCAGTCACCAAAACCAGGTCTTCTATTCTTACCCCGCCGACACCAGGTAAATAAATTCCCGGTTCTATTGAAAAGATCATGCCAGATGTTAGAATTTCTTCGCTATTTGAAGATATATAAGGTTTTTCATGAATCTCTATCCCTACACCATGACCTGTTCGATGAGTAAAGTACTTTCCATAGCCTTTGCTTTCTATATAATTACGCGCGGTAGCATCAATTTCACAAGCCTTAAGACCAGGTTTAGCTTTTTCAATAGCTTTTAAGTTGGCTTCTAATACGATTTGATAGATGTTTTTCATGTTTTCAATAGACTTGCCAAAAAAGACTGTTCTAGTCATATCTGAACAATAAAAATTTTTTATGCAACCCATGTCTATCAATACGGCATCCCCATCTTTTAACTTTGTATTGGTAGGCATATGATGAGGGTTAGAAGTATTCTGACCGTATCCTACTATAGGTTCAAAAGAAACACCATCGGCTCCTTCTCTTTCGAAGATATTTTTGATGGCTTTGGCTAAGTATTTTTCTGGAAGCATCTCTGATACTAGGTCTATAATCTTTTCCATAGCTGTGTCATTTAATAAAGAGGAAGACTTCATTAACGCTATTTCATCAGCATCTTTTACCATCCTTAATTCACTAATTATTGGAGAGAGCGGTTTTAAAGATAAATCTTTAGTAATTTCCATTAAACCTAAAAGAAAACCTGCTTCCCAACTTCCATCTATGCCAAGGGATTTATCTTTTTCAATAATAGAAGATAACATCTTAATGGGATCTTCAGAATCAGAATATTTGATCAAATTTTCTTCTTCAACGGTATTTACCGGGAACAATTCGTTAACTAGCAATTTAACTTCGCCAGAAGTATTTACGAATAATACCAACAACCTTTCTCCAGGTTCAAACCACTCATTCAAAAAATAGTAAAGAGAAGCTGGTGAGGATATTATTGCTTGATAAATATTATTTTTTGCCATTTTATTGAGAAGTTTTTCTATCCTATCTTTACGCAATGTTCAATGCGCCTCCCATGAATAGTGTCTAATTTCATCCAATTTATATTACAATTATATCATAAAAAAGTAGGAAGTAGATAATAACTTCTCTACTTCCTACTTGCTGGGGTTAATATTATTCTTTAACTTCCTTAACCTTTAACCACCAATCGTATCCTTCTTCGTCTGATGTTTTCCTCTTCATTGCTTCGGAATAAGTTGATGCTGGGGGAATTATTACTTTACTTCCAAATATTGAATTGTCAGGCCAATTGGCTGGGGTTACTACCTTGTTTTTGTCTGACAATTGTAAAGCT
Organism: Petrotoga miotherma DSM 10691; assembly: GCF_002895605.1. Taxonomy (GTDB): domain Bacteria; phylum Thermotogota; class Thermotogae; order Petrotogales; family Petrotogaceae; genus Petrotoga; species Petrotoga miotherma. Next base: position 21,784 of record NZ_AZRM01000063.1, on the reverse strand, counting down.
CTTACCGCTCTGTATATTTCATCGATGTATCTTCCTACTTCAGAAGGATAGTACATGATCAGTCTAATGGTTCCTTCAGGATCTAAAATGAAAACTGCCCTAACAGTTGCCGAACCTTTTTCCGGGTCTACCATTCCCAATCTTGAGGCTACTCTTCCCATTGTATCAGCTATTATTGGGAAAGTAATTTCCACACCAAGGTTATCTTTGATCCACTCCATCCATTTGATATGTGAATGAACGGCATCAACAGAAAGTCCTAAAAGTTCTGTGTTTATCTTTTTGAAATCTTCATGCTTTTTTGCAAATTCAACAAATTCTGTTGTACAAACGGGTGTAAAATCCCCTGGGTGGCTGAAAAGCACCAACCATTTTCCTTTGTAATCTTTTGGTAGTTCTTTTGCACCGTCCGTTGTTAATACTTTCATTTCAGGAAACTTTTCTCCAATTAAAGGAATTCTTCCTTCCATATTTACCTACCTCCTATTTGCTAATTTTTTATTTTTGAAATATCTATTTTTTAGGTGTGTCTAAAAAATTATATACCTAAAAAATAGGAAAGTCAAGTAAAAAATTGAATAAAATTTTTAATTTTATATTCCTTTATTATTACTAAAAGGATACAAAATGCAATGGAAAATATAGTTCTCCGATAAATTTCTAATGATATAATAATTGTGGACGATAATAAATATGAAGTTCAAATTGTCGAAAGGAGGGACTAAATTATGGATATCAATAATATCAATCCTGCTGATGGTAATAATTTAGATAAAATAAATCAAGAAAAGCTTGATAAGGATTTTTTTAAGAAACAGGTAAAATCAAAAAACCTAGAAAGTGCAAATAGGATTACAGGAGAATCGAAGAAGTATATAGAAATATCAAATAAGATACCAGAAATTCGACAAGAGCTTGTATCGAAACTGAAGGAATCTATTGAAAATGGTTCTTATAATGTCAATGTAGATCAAATTGTAAATAAAATGTTTGAATAAAGTGGGTGACCAGCATTAATAATAATAATAATAATTTAGAAGCGATAAAAAAAGTATTAAAGGAAGAGAACATTAGTTTAATAGAATTAAAAAAATCTTTTTATAACCTTAGGGAAAGCTTGGTAAAAAAAGCAACTGTCGAAGAGATTAATTCAACCCTTTTGACGATTGAAAAAATAACAAGCAATTTTAAGAAATTAGAGGGTTCAAGATCTCGGTTAATATCCACGCTATGTTTAGAAAAAAATATAGAAAACAAATTAGAATCGATTATTAATTATTTTTCAAAGAATGATTATGAAATTGCTCTTCTTTTTTCAGAGCTTGTTAAGAATTTAAAGGAGTTAGTGGGTGAAATCGATCTTTTAAGTAATATTATTTCATTTCAATCTAATCTAAACAATTTTATTTATCAAATTTTGAACCCTGAATCGATTACGAACAGCAAAACTTACTCTCAGAAGGGTAGTAGTATGAAAAAAGACTTGACTTCAAGAAGTTGGAGGGGTTAGCGTGTGCGCAATGACTTTGAATGGCCTATTGAACACTGGTTTGCTAGGAGTTTATACCAATAAAATTGCGATGAGCGTTGTCGCCCATAATATCTCTAATTCTAATACTCAGGGCTTTTCTAGGCAGAGTCCTGTTATTGTAACTACCAATCCTATCAATTTAACAACGATAGGGAGTGGGGGAGCAGCTTTATCTTTTGGGACTGGTTCGACAGTAAGCGATATTCAACGAGTGAGGGACGAATTTTTAGATTTGCAATTTCGAGAAACTTCTTCTCGTTTGAATTATTGGGAAAATATATATTCTAATGTGCATTATATTGAACAATTATTTGGCGAGCCCGGTGAAACGGGTTTGAGGAATATGTATGATTCTTACTGGGCATCGATCGAGGAGTTGAAGACTGATCCATCAAACGAAGCTGCTAAAACTCAGGTTGTATCTCGAGCGGAAGAATTAATAACCACCATGAAAGATCTTAATTATAGGTTAGAAGAATTAAATAGTGATATAAACAGTGAAATAAAAATCAGAATAGATGAAATAAACGGTTATTTGAAAAGGATTGCAGATTTAAATCAAAAGATATTAACATCGAGCTCAATAAGTGGTTCTCCTAATGATTTGCTTGATGAAAGAGACAGATTATTGGATAAACTTTCAGAACTTTCCAATATAAGGATAACAAATCATTCAAACGGTCAAATCTCTTTGAGTATGGGAGATAAGGTAGTTTTAAATGGAAGTAGTTATCAAGAGATAAAATCCTTAACCATTGCCGAAACAAACGATGAATATTACCCCTATGTAGGTAATAATCCATTGACTTTTAACGATGGGAAAATGTCAGCCCTTTTTGAATTGAGGGATGAAATCATCCCTTCTTATCAGCAGCAACTCGATGAGTTAGGTTTATATTTAGTTGATACAACTAATCTTATCTATAAAGAGGGGTGGGATTCAACAGGAACTATAACAGGAGCCAACTTTTTCAGTGATATAAGTACCCAAAGAGGTTTTGAAGATTCAAGACTTTTCAGGATAGCAGGAAATTCAGACGTATTTCATCCAGACACAATTCAATACGTCACGAGTCATAATAGTTTTTATAGTGATCCTTCGATTGATTTAAATAATTTCGATCTTTACTCAGTAGATTATTCTGCAACTTCTCCTTCTAAATATGCCGATAATACCTTAATAAAATATGATTCAACAAATAATGCTATTTATTTTGATGATCCTTCTGGCTTTCAAGACAAATTACTAGTTGATATAAAAGGAGATTTTCTCAGGGAATATGGTTTTTCAACTAAAGAAATTGATGCATACAAAATAGATTCTGCAAAAGTTATACCTGGTAACCTTGAATTTGAAATGTCCGGTGCTAATTATAATATAAATTTTTCTAATGCTGCAGATTTAGTATCAAATATAAACAGCGGTTCTGGAGGTTATTTGAAAGCAGAAGAAATTGATGGATTTATATACATACTCCCCACGACTAAAATTCCAGATGCAGACTTGGATACCATCGTATTGAACGACATAGACGGCTCTCTTTCACAAATGGAAGCACAAAAAGTTACATTGGATGCGTTAGATACTTCACAACCTACTTTGAATAATTTATTAGGTTCCAATGAAAAAATAGAAATGAGTATAAATGGAATAAAAATCGAGATCAACCCTCTTAAAGACACTGTTTATGACTTGGCCGACAATATCAACGCCACAAACACGGGGGTTACTGCTTCTGTTACTCCACAAGGTTCATTTGTGTTGAGAGCCGGAAATCTAATTAATTTTGACTTACAGAACGTTACTATAAAAGGCCCTGAAAAATTATTCAAAGCTTTAGGATTTATCGAAGATGGTACTGATAACATAGTTACTCTGATATCTCCAGATACAAGTCCAGAACAAATAGATGAAAAGTTTTCTGAAGCTGATCTTTTGAGAATAGATAAAGAATTAGGAATAGTCAATCAAATTACCGTATCGTCTAATTTAAAAGAGAATCCATCTTTACTTGCAACCGACTTGGGTTATTATTATGATACTAATTATTCTCCAACCGGGGCGGGAAACGTTGAAGTATGGGATGAAATATCTAAGATGTATGATAATTCAGTATTAGATAATGGAAGGGTTGGTTTTTCAAACTTTTTGGGAAATATAGTTACAGATATAGGAGTTAAGGGAGAAACGGCGGATAAAATGAGGTTAAACAGTGAAATGTTGAATAGTGAGATCAGCCTTGAAAAAGAAAGAGTGATGGGTGTTTCTATAGACGAGGAAATGACTAACCTTGTGAAATATCAGCAAGCTTTTAATGCTTCTGCAAGGGTTATCACAGCGGTCAATCAAATGATGGAGACAGTCATTAACAACTTGGGTGTTGTATAATAGAGTAAACAGTACTTGTTTGATCGGTGAGGAGGTAAAAACATGAGAATCACTGAAAATCTTCTTAGTAGTAGGACACTTAACGATATTCAAGATGTTTTAAGGAAATACAGTGATTTAAATTCTCAATTAACTTCAGGAAAGAAAGTTCGATACCCATCAGACAACGCGTCTGTGGCGACAAGAATTTCAAATTTAGATAGTCGTTTGAGGGAAATTGAACGTTATAAAACTAATGTGGAAACAGCCCAAAATTATGTGAATATGTATGATACAGCATTACAAGAAGTAAGCTCAATATACCTTAGAATAAAAGAGCTTGCAGTTAGAGGGGCACATGATACTTTAACTAACGATGATAGAGTAGCTATAACAGAAGAACTCAACAAGATAAATACACAACTAGTTTCTATAGCAAATACAGAAATTTCTGGAAACTATGTGTTTGGAGGGGCCAAAAACAATCAAAAAGTCGTGGAAATAGATAGTAGTGGTAATTTTAAAATAAAAGTACCGCCACAAGCAAATATTAGGCAAAAGATATCCATTGGAGGACAAGAAATAGAATACGGTAAAACAGTTTATGATGTTTTTGTAACTGATAGTGGTGCGTCTGTTTTTGGTATAGTCAAAAGATTGTCAGATGCCATAGAATCGGGAGATAATACTTCAATTCAAAATGAGTTAGGAAATATCGAAGAAATACAAGGTAAATCGTTAAAGAATTTAGCTGAAGTTGGTGCTACTCAACGAGTTTTAGAAATGACTTCAAATAGAATGGAGGACTTTAATACTTTTTCAACAGAATTTTTATCCAATGAAGCTGATGCGGATATGGCTCAAGTTGTTATGGAATTAGCAACGCAGCAAAATGTCTTACAAGCTGCTTTAAAGGCTGCGGGTAATATTATTCCCCCAACCTTGGCAGATTTTTTATAAGGAGGTTTTCCAAAGCAATGATAAAAGAGTATGAAACGAAATTGGGAAGTGTGAAGATAGATACTGAGCGAACGATAATTTTCGAGTATGGTATTCCTGGTTTCGAAAATCTTAAGCAGTTTGTTTTACTGGAACCTGAAGATACTTATCCCATCATGTGGTTAGCTTCGTTAGAAGATAAAAATGTGGCTTTTCCTGTTACTTTTCCTCAACTTATAAGAAACGATTATCAATTTACTCTGCCCCAAGATTTAACAGAATACTTGGAATTAGCTAAACCAGAAGATGCTATAATATTAAGTATATTAACTATACCTGAGAAAGAAGACGAAATAACTATCAATTTAGCTGCTCCTATTATTATTTCGCAAAAAAATCGTAAAGGGGTGCAGTATTTAATTGAAAACGAAGAATACAAAATTAGACATCTTTTGAAAGAAGAATTGGAAAGAAGTAAGGCTATACTATCTGTTCAAAAAGATGGTGAATAAATTTGTTGATATTATCTAGAAAAATAGGAGAATCCATCGTAATACAAGTAGGAAATAGAAAAATAAAGCTTATTATGGTTGAACAAGATAATGGAAGTATGAAAATCGGTTTTGAGGCACCTAAAGATATAAAAATTTATCGTGAAGAAGTTTATGAAGAAATTGTGAAGCAAAATAAAGCCGCATTGGAAAGCGATGTTAAGAGATTGGGAAAAATAAAAACCAGTATTCCAAAATTTGCTGGAAAAGATAACAAACAAAGTACTTAGGCAATAGGGAGGAGAAAATCGAATATGGACCAAAAAAGAGCAATAATAGGTAAAGCAAAGGAAGTTAAACCTTTAATAATAAATAATGAAACGACTAAAGACGTTGAAAAAAGAATATTAATAGGGAAGAGTAATTATGGAGCGCCTAATTTTGTTATGAGGTTATTTACCGTTAAACCAGGTGGGTATTCTCCTAGGCATTCTCATAGATGGGAACATGAAATATTTATTGTTGAAGGTAAGGCAGAGGTTTATGATGGAGAAAAATACAATACAGTTGAAGCTGGAAGTTTTGTTTACGTTCCTGGAGGTATAGAACACCAATTGAAGAATGCTGGAGATGAAGAATTAAAATTTCTTTGTGTTATTCCAACTTCTGCGGATGAAGAATGAGTTTTTCATAAAAAGTGGCGTAATAATGAATATATCGCCACTTTTTGTTTGTTTTATAGAAAACGTTTTAATTATTTATAACTTCGTCTATAGCAATCTTTTCTTCTTCAGTTATCAGTTTATCGATATCTAATATTACTAACATACCATCTTCTAAACGTGCTATGCCACTTATAAAATCAGCCCCACGCATCCCACCTATATTAGGTTTTTCGTTTATTAAATTAGGGTCGATACTTCTGACGTTTTTTACATCATCAACCATTATTCCAACCCTTCTTTGATCAATTTTTAAAACTATAACTTTGGCGTGAGATTTGTCTTCAAAGTCGGGCATTTTAAATTTTCTTCTCAGATTGATGATAGGTAAAACTTCTTCGTTGCGATAATTTATTACACCTTCAAAATAGTCAGAGGCATTTGGTAATTTAGTGGTCTCTTCATACTCAATTACCGCATCCACATTCATAATATCGAGGCCAAACTTTTCTTTACCAATGTTGAAGGTGACTATTTTTAACTCAGATGGCATTTTTATTCCCCCTTTTTAAAATCAAGATTTTGTTTCTAAAATGGCTAATTATAATTCAATAAATTTCTAAAAAATTATATCATAAAAGTATTTAGAAAAAAAGTTATTTCTAGGCTAAGGAAAATAAAGAAAAAAGAAATATGTTATAATTTTAATATAATTATGAAAAATTTTATTACATTGAGGTGTAACACGTGCGCAAAATTAGTAAGAATTATACTGTTTTAGTTTTTTTAGTTGTTTTAATTTTGATAATGTTTTCAATTGTAATATTTTACATCCGAATTGCAAAAGAAAAATCTGTTCAGGGAAGTACTGCTCAAGTAAAAGATGTTACTAATCCAATTGTTCAAGAGCAGATTCCTACCTCAGTAGTAGGCGTCAAATACGGAGTAATAATAGGAGGCTACGAAGGATTTTATGTTTTCGATGTTGAAAAGAAAGAATTAATTACTTCTGTCACGACTGGTAGTTATGTTAATGATGCTCAAGTTTATGGAGATTATCTTTATCTTGTTGACAGAGAGGGATTGAAAATTTATGATTTTTCAGATCCACAAGAAGTAGCTTTATTAAACTCTTACTCCACATTTGGTGATTCTCTATCCGTTGCAACGAATGGAGAATTGTTATTTGTTGCAGATGGTGAAAATGGTTTGATAAGCTTTGATTTGAAAGATAAGCTGTATATAAGATTGAAAGAACATATTCGTTTACCAGGTATGGTAACCCAAGCTGAAATGTTTGAAAAGTATTTATTTGTGATTGGTCCAGGATTAGGAATAAAAATTTATGAAATCAACGAAGATCGAACCGTTGAAGAAATTAATTATTATGATCAGTTGGTATCACCTAGGATGATTAGTTTGAGTAAAGATTTTTTTGTTGTGAACGATGATTTATTGGGCATACAGATATTTGAAACAAAAGATTTGATCAAGACAAAAAAACATGATGTGAAACCATTGTATGTGTGGGATGAGGATGCTTTTTCTATACAATTAGCAGATGATTCGCTTTACTTTTCTACGGATAACGGTGTATATAAAAGAAGTTTGGAATCGTTAGAAACTCAAGAAATTATTACTGGGCAATTTTCTAGGTCAAATATTTTGGTAACAGAGGGGTATATATACTTAACGAATAACGAAGATGGATTGTATATTTATGATTTAGATACTAAAAAATTACTTAAGTATATTAATACAGTTGACTCAATTGATGATTTTGTTGTACTAGAATCAGGAGTATTAATTGACGAGGGTGGAAAGATAGTTTATATAGATAAACAAAAAGAAAAATTATGGGAGAAAAGATATACTGGGAGTTTGATAAAAGGGGAGAAGGGTTTTTACGAACTCAATGGAAATTTAGTCAATTTTTATGATGCTACGAATACAATTACCAAAAGTTTTCCTGAAAACATCAAATGTATAAAAGAAACACAAGAAGGTATATTCGTTATTACCCAAGAGAATATATATTCTTTCTTTGATGGAACAAAGGTGTTTGTAGGAATGGCTCAAGATATAGAAGTTATTGATAACTTTGCATATATAGCTGAGGAAGATAAGGTAATAGAGTTTAACTTTTTAACTGGAAAGAGTAGTTTTAAATTTTATTCCAAGGATTATATTGACCAGATTCATTCCACTTCTGATGGATTTATCCTTTTAACCGAAAAAGGAGTCTTTCGGACAGACTTAAATTTTAACATTATCGAGTATTTCAGTTTTGATTATTCGCCTGATATAATTACTCTGAATGATAAATATATATTTTACTCTATAGGCTCTCAACTGACTATTGTTGATCTGTCAAATTTCGATTTAAACAGAATTATTAATTTGGATCTTCCGATTTTAAGTATCGATTGTAAGGATGGATATCTCTACCTTTCTTACTCTTCAAAAGGAATAACGAGATATAATATTACAGATAAACTTCAGCTAGTTGATGAAGAAGTTGTTGTAAATATTTTCACCGCTAAGAACATAGTTTTTTGATATTGAATTTTTCGTAAATTTAACAATGAAAGGGGTTTTATATTTTGATAGTTACTATAAATCATAATGATTACGAAGCCGAGCCCGGTCAAACTATACTCCAGGTTGCAAAACAAAACGGTATCTATATCCCCACCATATGTCATAGCCCGCATTTATCAGATGTAGGTTCTTGTAGAATGTGTTTAGTAGAACTGGAAAATAATCATAAATTAGTTGCCTCTTGTGTTACTCCAGTAACTGATGGAATGAGGGTTTTAACGGATAGCAAAAGGGTAATCGAGGCTAGAAAGACGGTTGTAGATTTACTAGTTTCTGATCATCCATTGGATTGTATGACATGTGAAGCTAATGGAAACTGTGTCCTTCAAGATCTCGCTTACGAATATGGAATTAAAGAATCCACCTTCGGAACAAAGAAACTTCCACGTTTTGAGATAAAAGCTCAGAATGAATTTATACAGCTTGATCCAGATAAATGCATACTTTGTGGCAAATGTGTACGAACATGTAAAGAAATTCAGATGTGTAACGTATTGGATTTTGTCAATAGAGGTTTTGAAACTAAAGTTAGCCCCCCATTTGATCAAGATTTAGGTGGACAGGATTCTCCATGCGTCTTTTGTGGACAATGTGTTGAAATGTGCCCAACAGGGGCTCTTACTTATATTCCTTCCAAAGGAAAAGGACGTTATTACGAATTTAAAAAAACTATAACAACCTGTCCGTACTGTGGGGTTGGTTGTCAATTGGAACTAAGAACTAAAGATAATAAGATAATTCAAGTCGGTTCGGTTTACAACGAAAACTCTCCAAACCCCCATGGAGAAAGTTGTGTGAAAGGCCGTTTTGGTTATGATTTTGTCAATCACCCTGATAGATTGACCGATCCTTTGATAAAGAGAAATGGACATTTTGAAAAAGTTAGTTGGGAAGAAGCGTTGGATTATGTTGCAGAAAAACTATTGAATATAAAAGAAAAGTATGGAAGTGATTCAATAGGTGGGTTGAGTTCAGCAAAATGTACAAATGAAGAGAACTATATTATGCAAAAATTTATGAGGGCTGTAGTTGGTACGAATTCAGTAGATCACTGTGCCAGACTTTGTCATGCATCCACTGTTGTTGGATTAGGGATGGCATTTGGTTCGGGTGCCATGACCAACTCTATATCAGAAATAGAGGGGAGTAACGTTATATTTGTGATAGGTTCAAATCCAACGGAGAATCACCCGGTAATTGGGAGTAAGATTAAAAAGGCAAAGAAAAACGGTACACATTTAATAGTAGCAGATCCTAGAAAGATAGAACTTTCTGAAATTGCTGACATTTCATTGCATCAAAAGCCAGGGACAGATGTGGCTTTAATAAATGGAATTATGAATGTAATTATCAACGAAGGGTTACTTGATAAAAAGTTTATTGAAGAAAGAACGGAAGGATTTGAAAGTTTTATAAAGATAATAGAAGGTTATACCCCGTCTACAGTATCCCAGATTACAGGTGTGCCAGCAGATAAGATAATCGAAGCTGCAAAAATGTATGGTTCTGCTGAAAAGGCAGCCATATATTTTGCAATGGGAATAACTCAACATAAATACGGAACCAATAACGTACTTTCTCTTACGAATCTTGCACTCTTAACTGGGAACGTTGGTTTTGAAAGCACAGGAGTCAATCCATTAAGGGGACAAAATAACGTGCAAGGTGCTTGTGATGTAGGGGCTTTACCTGATGTTTATCCTGGTTATCAAAAAGTCAGTGATCCCAAAATTAAAGAAAAGTTTGAGAATTATTGGGGTGTAAAGTTAACTGATAGAGAAGGATTGACTTTAACAGAAATGTTCGAAGAAGCTGGTAAAAAGGTAAAGGCTCTCTACATAATGGGTGAGAATCCCTTTTTGTCTGATCCTGATCAGGAACATATTAAAAAAGCCCTAGAAAGTTTGAATTTTTTAATAGTCCAGGATATTTTCTTGACTGAAACTGCACAGTTTGCAGACGTAGTTTTGCCAGCCGCATCATTTGCCGAAAAAGAAGGTACGTTTACAAATACCGAACGACGCATACAAAGGGTAAGAAAAGCTATCAATTCTCCTGGAAGGGCTAAAGCAGATTGGGAGATATTAACTACTTTGGCTAATAAAATGGGTTATGAAATGAAATATAATTCTCCTTCTGAAATCATGGATGAGATTGCACGAGTATCAAAATTATATGGTGGAATAAGTTATGAGCGATTGGAAAAAGAAGGTTTGCAATGGCCTTGTCCTGATAGTAATCATCCAGGTACAAAATATTTGCATAAAGATAGTTTTTCTCGCGGGAAAGGCAAATTTTTTCCAGTTGAGTTTACTCTGCCAGAAAAAAAAGCTGATGAAAAGTACAATTTTATATTAATGACAGGAAGGATGTTATACCATTTTCATACGGGTACAATGACCAGGCGATCCTATTCCATTGACAAGCATGAACCAGACGCTTACGTTGAGATAAATATAGAAGATGCAAGAAAATTGGGGATCAAAGACAAAGAAAAAGTTAGGATAACTTCGTCTCAAGGAACAGTTGAAACCTACGCAAAAGTTGGAGAAAGAGTTAAACCTGGCCAACTTTTCATGCCTTTTCACTATGCGGAAAGTCCAGCCAATAGACTTACCAATCGTGTTTATGATTTAAAAGCAAAGATACCTGAATTAAAAATAACCCCAGTTAATTTGGAGAAGGCTGAAAAAAGAAGTTCACAAAGAGAGGTTTTAATTGATGAACGCTTTACTTCTATCAGGAGGCAAGAGTAGCAGATTTGGAACTAATAAAGCAATGGAAACAATTAACGGTAAACCTTTGATAGAACAGATCGTCCAAGGTCTAAAAAATGTATTTGAAAAAGTATACATAATAGGGAACGTAAAAGAGTATACTTTTTTGCAAGGTGTATTTTTTTGTGAGGATATAATACCAAATAAAGGTCCATTAGGCGGTTTACTTACCGGTTTAATCTGTTCTGATAGCGAGTACAACTTTTTAACAGCCTGTGATATGCCCTTTTTGACAAGAGAGTTTTTTGAATTTGTGAAGTTACAAAAGAAAGATTATGACCTTCTTGTACCCGCGTACAACTCTTACCTTGAGCCACTTGCTGCTGTTTATAGCAAAAAATGTTTGCCTTTTATCAGTGATTCACTAAAAAGGAATCAATTAAAGTTGAAGAGTTTTTTCCCTCAAGTAAACGTTAGAATAATAAAGGAAACCGTGATAAGGGAAATTGGAGAGCCGGAGAAATTGTTTTTCAATATAAATTATAAGGAAGATGTTGAAAAAATAGAAATGAATCTAGAAAGGAGTGAAAAGATTTGAAAATAAAATTCTTTTCCCTTATAAAGTTTGACTTGAAAAAGGATGAAGTTGATTACCAATTATCAGAATCGAAAACCATTAAAGAAATAATGAAATTATTGGATCAAGAATTCGATAATTATTTTAGTAGAAAACTACTAAAAGATGAGGAACTTAAAAGCGGTACGATTATATTATTAAATGGAAGAAATGTTCGCCATTTACAAGGGCTCGATACGTTGGTAGAAAATAAAGATGAAATAACAATTTTTCCGCCTTCTGGAGGAGGATGATATGGATTACTTGGAAAGACAAAAAGTGTTGTTCTCAGAAGAGGAGGCTTTAAAGTTAAAACAAGCTGTTGTTTATATTGGAGGAGCTGGAGGACTTGGAACCCACCAGGCGTTGGAATTACAAAGGGTTGGTGTAAAAAAAATATATTTGGTGGATTATGATAAGGTTGAACCTTCTAACCTAAATCGTCAAGTACTATATGGGATGGATAGCATTGGTGAATACAAAGTTGATCAAGCTAAAAAAATTCTTGAATCTTTTAATTTGCCTACGATAATAGAAACAAAGGTAGAAAAAATTTCAAAAAAGAGTAAAATATCAAAAGATGTGAACGTCATATTAGACGCTCTTGATAATTTCGAAACGAGATATATTCTGGAACAACTTGCTTGGGAATCCAACGTTCCTTATATACATGCAGGGGTTAATCAATGGTATGGTCAATTGACAACTATAATACCGGGTAGAACTTTGTCTTTAAAAGATATATTCGGAGAAGTAGATACAACAAAGGAAAAGGTTTCTGTTGTCTCACCTGTAGTATCGATTATGGCATCTCTTCAAGTAATAGAAGCGATTAAAGTAATAACTGGAAGGAAAGATACCCTCGACAACAAGTTACTACTCATAGATTTAAAGGATTATTCCGTTGAAATAATTAACCTTCAATGAAAAATAAGACTTTCATTCCTCTATTAATCCTTGTTTTTCAAGATAAGATTAAGAAAAGCACTCATTTAAAAGGAATTGCCTTCTAATTGAAAATAATCTCCCCTAGACGCTTCTAATTGTCAATAAATCGAATTGACATTTTTTAACATAAGAGTTAAAATAATTACAATATAAATTTTCAAAAAGCTGGGTTTTAATGTAACAATGTTTTTGTTTTTTTCAAGTAAATACAGTTTAGTTAACATCCTAAAACTACCAAAGGAGGAGTGTACATGAAAGTATTGATGTTGGATCAGGCAAAGTGCACGGGATGTAGGGCATGTGAGTATGCTTGTTCTTTTGAGCATACGGGAAAGTTTAACCCCCTTGACTCTCGAATCAAAGTAAATGAATTTTGGGAAGATTTAACCTTCGTTCCAAGTGTTTGTCTGCAATGTGAGAGAGCGTATTGTGAAGAAGTATGTCCTACTTCTGCATTGACTAAGAACCCTGAAACAGGTGTGGTAGAACTTAACAAGGAAAAATGTATCGGATGTAAACAGTGTATCGTAGCATGTCCATGGGGATCCATAAAATTGGATCATACAGGCAAAGAGGTTATAAAATGCGATAACTGTGGTGGAGATCCAGCGTGTATTAAGGTGTGCTATCCAGGTGCTTTGTCTTACGAAGAAGTAGAAGATATCACAAATGTGAAAGTACAGGAAACTGCCACCCGCCTTAAAGAAATAGCGAAAGATTTAGTAAAGGGGGGAGCTTAATATGATAAAAGGTGGATTCAAAGGTAATTTATTGAGAGTAAACTTAACAACCAAAGAGGTAAAAAGTGAAGCATTGAATGAAGAATGGGCTCAGAAATACTTAGGAGGCAGAGGGTATGGAACTCGCTTGTTGTTGGAAGAAATAGATCCGAAGGTAGATCCTCTCTCTGAAGAAAATAAGGTCATTTTTGCCACAGGTCCTTTAGATGGAACATTAGCTCCTTCTTCTGGAAGAACTATGGTAATCACAAAAGGTCCTTTGAATGGAGCTATTGCGTGTTCTAATGCAGGTGGACATTTTGGACCCGCTTTGAAACATGCAGGATACGATATGATAGTTGTAGAAGGGAAATCAGCTGAACCTGTTTATATATGGATTAACAAAGGTAAAGTAGAAATCAGATCTGCAAAGGAAATATGGGGAAAATTGGCTGACGAAAGTGATGAACTAATCAGAGGACAAACACATCCCTTGGCTGAAACCATGACGATTGGGCCAGCAGGTGAGAAATTATCTCGTATCTCTAGCGTAATGTTCAATGGTCATAGAGCTTCTGGAAGGACTGGGGTTGGTGCGGCAGTTGGAAGCAAGAATTTAAAAGGTATAGCCGTCAGAGGTAATGAAGATACTACAGTAGCTGATCCTGAAGCTTTTATGAAAGCAATTTATAAGGCCAGAGATATTTTGAGTAAAGACGCCTTTGCTGGGCAAGGAGCTGCAATGTTAGGTACCGCAATGTTGGTAAATGTTATCAATGGTGTTGGTGCATTTCCAACTCATAATGCCCAAGATGCTTATTTTCCAGAGGCAAATAAAATCAGTGGAGAAACACTAAGGGAGAAAAATTTAATTAGAAATGAAGGATGCGCGGAGTGTCCTATAGCTTGTGGTAGAGTAACGGTAGTAAAAAGTGGACCATATAAAGGTAGTATTGGGGGAGGTCCAGAATACGAATCAGTTTGGTCATTCGGAGCAATGTGTGGTGTTTCAGACCTTGATGCGGTGATAAGTGCAAATCATCTTTGTGACAAATATGGAATCGATACTATCTCTATGGGTTCAACAGTCGCTTGTGCGATGGAACTGTACGAAAAAGGATATATGCCCAAGGAAGATGCCCCCTTTGAACTTAGATTTGGCTCAGGAGAAGCTATGTTAAAAGCTGTAGAATTGGCATGCAAGCAAGAAGGAGATTTTGGTAAATTGTTAGCTCAAGGTTCCTATCGTCTAGCGGAACATTATGGTCATCCGGAACTTTCTATGTCGGCAAAGAAACAAGAGTTCCCAGCTTACGATCCAAGGGCTATCAAAGGTATGGGTTTAGAATATGCTACTAGTAATCGTGGTGCTTGCCATGTCAGAGGATATGGAACAGCCGTAGAAGTATTGGGAGATGCCGATCAGTACGCTTATGAAGGTAAAGCAGCTATAATTAAAACTTTACAAGATCTGACAGCTGCACTTGATTCTTCTGGAATATGTTTGTTTACGACTTTTGGCCTCAGTGCTAATGAGTTGGCCGAGATGGTGTCTACTGCAACAGGTTTTTCAATAGATGCCCAAGAGTTCATGAAAATTGGAGAAAGAATTTGGAATATTGAAAAGCTTTTCAATCTAAAAGCAGGCTTTACGAGAAAGGATGATACCTTACCACCAAGAATATTAAGCGAACCTATCAAAACAGGTCCTTCAAAAGGCCATGTAGAAGATCTTGGAAAGATGTTGGATGAGTACTATCAGTTAAGAGGATGGAATAAAGACAGTGTTCCCACGGATGAAAAACTTAAAGCATTGGAGGTCCAGATTTTAAAATGAAATACGTTATCGTTGGAGCTAGTGCAGCCGGCTTAAACGCTGCTCGAACATTAGAATCGTTGGATCCTCAAGGAGAAATAACTATATTATCCGCTGAAGAAGTATTTCCCTATAGTAAAATGTCTCTACCTTATTTATTATCAAATAAGTTAAAAAAAAGAGATTATCTGTTTCTTCCCCATCCATCTAAGGCTAAACTTCTACTGGGGCAAAGGGTTGTCAAACTTGACATTGAAAGAAAAAAGGTAGAAACTGTAAAAAACAAAACATTTTCCTACGATAAATTGTTGATAGCAACGGGGGCGGAACCATATGTTCCGGATATGGAATTAGAAGGATCTCCGCTAGTGCTAACGGTGCGAAATCTTTCAGATATGGATAAATTGAAAGATAAGTTGAAAAAAAGTGACGTTAAAAGAGTTATACTTTCTGGTGCTGGATTAGTTAATTCTGAAATTGCTGATGCCTTAGCAGAACTAAAGATACCTGCTACTTTTGTTATAAGATCGTCTAGGATGTTGTCTCAGATTGTTGATGAAGAAGGCTCTGAATTTATTGCCGAAAGGGCAATAGAAAACGGAATGGAGTTAATCACGGGTGAAAGCATAACGAAGGTTCAAGAAAAAGGAGATCACGCAAACGTCTTTCTTACATCAGGCAAAATAATTCAAGGTAGTTGTGTAGTTGTTGGAAAAGGAGTTAGGCCTAGTATAGATTTTCTCGAAAAAACGCCTATTAAATGTGACACTGGCATCTTAGTAAACGAATATCTGGAAACCTCTGTTAAAGATGTTTATGCAGCAGGAGACGTAACAGAAACCAAAGATCTAATTTCAGATGAATATGAAATGCATGCCTTGTGGCCTGTTGCGATGGAACAGTCAAGGATAGCTGCCACCAATATGGTAGGTTATTCTTGGAAATATCCCAAAGAAGTATCTAGAAACATAGTCAATTTATTTGGAGAAGTTGTTTTCACTGGGGGTATTAGTAAAGAAGATGCATACGATGTTTATAAGGAAAAAGAAAGCAGAAGTTACCACAAAATCCTGGTGAGAGATGGCAAACTTGTTGGTTTTGTCTTTGTTGGAGACGTTCTAAATCCTGGAGTTTATTTAGCAGCGATGAAAAATCAATGGGATGTAAGCCATCTATTGAATGAAGCAATAAAAGGTGCGTTAAGTTATTCGATGTTTAAAGCTCCTACGAGAGAAGTTGTGAATATATAACTTTAATATTCGAGTTCTTTTGAAAACAATTTTTTTTTCATATACATTTTATTATGTCTTCGATCTATGTTACCTAAGGAATTTATTCTATGGTGACTTAGACGATAGGGTATAGAAGGAAACTTCTATGCCTCCCGCATTAGGAAAGGAGACACATTATGAACCGGTGTCTTCACACGCCGGTTTTTTTATTTTGTAATGTCATTATTTTTTTAAGCTGTTCTCCTTTCCTCAATCTTCTAGGTTGATTGCACAGTAGAGATTGGATAAATTAGTTTTAGAGTTTATAAACTCAGATAAAAAAATTTAGATAAGAGGAGAGGAAATAATGAAAAGCTTTTATAAGTACACATTTATGTTATTTGTTTTTTTAATTGGGACGATGATGATGGGTGAAGAGATTAGCGGGGAGATTATAGTTTTCCATGCAGGGTCTTTAAGCGTTCCCTTTGCACAAATTGAAAAAGCGTTTGAAAGCCAGTATCCAGGAACAGATGTTATTAGGGAAGCAGCGGGAAGTAGAGAAGCTGTTAGAAAGGTTACCGATCTTGAAAGAGAAGCGGACGTTATAGGTTCTGCGGATTATACCGTCATCGAAAATCTGATGGTCCCAAAGTATACAGAATGGTACATAAATTTTGCCAACAACGAGATGGTAATAATGTACACAGAAGATTCTCGTTACAAAGATGAGATTAATTCTGACAATTGGTATGAGATTCTTTTGCGCCCAGATGTTGAGTACGGTCATTCGGATCCAAATGCTGATCCTTGTGGATACAGAAGTCAGATTGTTTGGAAATTAGCAGAAAAATATTATGGAGTGGATAATCTATATCAAAAACTTGCTGATAACTGTCCACCAAAAAACGTTAGACCAAAAGAAACAGATTTAATTGCATTATTAGAGGCAGGAGAACTGGATTATATTTTCATTTATAAATCTGTAGCATTGCAACATCAAATGCCCTACGTGGAATTACCAGAACAAATTAATTTAAAAAGTACAAAATATGCCGATTTTTATGCAACAGCTTCTTTTGATGTAACGGGTAAAGAGCCAGGTGAGATGATAACGCAAGTAGGGCAACCTATGGTATATGCTTTAACCATTCCTAAGAACGCTCCAAATCCACAGGGAGCAATTGCTTTCATTAAATTCGTCATTGGCCAACAAGGACAAGCCATCATGGAAGAAAATGGGCAACCGCCAATTAATCCCCCAGAAGGTGTAAACATTGAAAAAGCTCCTTACGAGATTCAAGACTTCTTAAAAGGTGGAGCGAATGATTAAAAAAGCATGGTTCGAATTAATACTTAGTTTTTTGGGGATACTATTGTTGTTTTTCATAGCTGCCCCAGTAGCCAAGCTTATCTTTGGAGTTGAACCGCAAGTTCTTATCGACACTGTAAAAGAAGAAGAAGTTTACAGTTCCATATTGCTTACTTTCAGTGCATCGTTGGTTGCAACTTTAATTTCCATATTGTTAGGGGTACCTTTGGCTTACCTACTTGCTCGTAAAGATTTTTTTGGTAAATCTTTTGTTGAAAGTTTAATAGATATCCCCGTTATAATACCACATACAGCAGCTGGTATAGCGCTTTTGATGGTTTTTGGTCGTAATTTTTTTCTAGGAAGGTTCTTCTCGATATTTGGAATAGAGTTCGTTGGCGAATTTGCAGGAATAGTTGTTGCAATGATGTTTGTTAGTATGCCTTTTTTGGTGAATGAAGTTAAAGAAGGGTTCAAATCTATCGATGTTAAATTGGAAAAGGTTGCTAGAAGTTTGGGTTCATCCCCTGCTCGAACTTTCTTCAAAGTATCGCTACCTTTGAATTTTAACCATTTAATTTCTGGTTCACTTATGATGTGGGCAAGAGGATTATCTGAATTTGGAGCGGTTGTTATTTTAGCTTATCATCCAATGACGGCGTCGGTACTTATTTACGAGAGGTTTACTTCCTTTGGATTGAAGTATTCGAGCCCCGTTGCAGCCATTATGGTTATAACAAGTCTCATTGTGTTTATCTTTTTAACACTCATAAACAGAAAGAATTCAGTGGAAGGTCGAGAGAGGGAAAACGAGCTTGATTAAAATCGCGAATATATCGAAGAGATTTAAAAAGTTTTCTTTAGAAGATATCAATTTGAATATAGAAAATAATGAGTATTTTGTGATTTTAGGGCCAACAGGTGTAGGTAAAACAGTGATTCTTGAGATTATAGCAGGTTTAATAAAACCCGACTTTGGGGATGTGTTTATCGGTGAGAAAAGAATTACAAATTTACCTCCTGAAGAGAGAAATATTGGAATGGTTTATCAGGATTACATGCTCTTTCCACATCTAAATGTGGAAGAGAATATTGTTTTTGGATTAAAATCGAGGAGAGTTAAAAAAGATGAGATTAGATATCTATTAAACAACATAGTAGAGCTTTTTCGCATAGAACATTTACTCACAAGAAAAACGAAGAATCTAAGTGGAGGAGAGAAACAAAGAGTAGCTCTTGCACGGGCTTTAATTACTTCTCCACAAATTTTGTTGTTAGATGAACCTTTAAGTGCATTAGATCCTCAAACAAAAGAAAAATTTATAGAAGATTTGAAGAACTTACATAAACAGCTCAAGACTACTACAATTCATGTAACACATGATTTTAATGAAGCATTTTCTTTAGCGGATAAAATCGCTATAATGAAAGATGGGAAGATCGTTCAAGATGGTGATTCAAAAGATGTGTTCAACAAACCGAATTCTGATTTTGTTGCTCGATTTACAGGGGTTAGAAATATTTTTCGAGGAGAAATAATTAATGATGATTCTGATACCTATGTTTCAGTAAATGGATTGAAAATAAGGGTGGTTACTGAAAAGAAAGGGAACGTTAATATCTCTATCAGACCTGAAGATATATTGTTATCTATAAAACCTCTTGATTCAAGCGCTAGGAATGTTTTCCCTGGAGTGATAAAGCAGATTTATGAACAATTATCTATAGTTCATATTACTGTGGATATCGGTATTCCTTTGGTGGTGTACATAACAAGGCAGTCGTTGAAAGAGTTAAATTTAGTAGAAAATAAAAAGGTTTTTGTTACATTTAAAGCTTCTGCGGTCCATGTTTACTAAGATGGGAGGGATTTTTTTTGGTTACGATTGTTGTTGGTGGAAAATCGAGTAATGTAGGTAAATCTACTTTAATTTCACAAATGATAAAGAATTTAAACTGTCACGTTGGAGTGATAAAAACGTCTCTCCATAAAACTAATAAGGAAATAGAAGTTACGGATGATCCTTCAATTATCAACGAGAAAGGTAAAGATACTTCGCTTTTTAAAGAATCTGGAGCGCAAAATGTAATCTTACTAAAAACAAATTATGAAGGATTGTTGGAAGGTTATAGAAGGGCACGCAAGCTCTTAGATGAGGATATAGAATATTTGATCATTGAAGGAAACAGTATCCTGGATTTTGTTAAACCAACTTTAGTTTTTTACATTGATTCTGATGATACACAAGAAAAAGAATCGGCAAGTAAAGCCAAAAGTAAAGCCGATATTATAATCGATAAAGAAAACCTTGAAGAGTTAATCAAAGATGGAAACAGTATGAAATTCAAGATTAATTTTGAACAAGTGAGTTGTTTTAATGCACACGCTATCTGTAAAGCATTGAATATCAAATTACCTAAATTCGGGAAATTGTTGGATGATCAAAACATCAAAGTTCGGTACTGTCAGCTTGGTTTATTCAAATAGAGACGGAGGCTAAGTATGTCTGAATTCTTGGATTTAAACACCCCAGAAATGTTTTGGGAAATTGTTGATAAAAACCTAAATAGGGGCTCGTTACCATCAGAAACGATAAACTTTAAAGAGTCAAATGGGAGAATTTTAGCGGAGGATTTATTTTCTCCCATCGATCTTCCACCTTTTAGCCGATCAACTGTTGATGGTTTCGCTGTGAAAGCGGAGGATACTTTTGGTGCCTCGGAAAGTATGCCTATCTATTTGAACGTTAAAGGTGAAGTGTTTATGGGGCAAGAAACAAAGGTAAGGGTTGAAGCTGGTGAGGCTGTAAAAATTCCAACGGGTGGAATGTTGCCAGAAGGGTCAGATGCAGTCGTTATGGTAGAATATGTTGATTATGTTGGCGAAAAAATGATTGAAATCAATCGTTCTGTCGGAGTGGGTGAAAACGTAGTTTATAAGGGTGAAGATATTTCCAAAGGAAAGGCACTTTTAAATAAATACCACAGAATCAGGCCACAGGATGTAGGAGCTCTAGCAGGCCTCGGAATAACTGATGTTGTAGTTTATAAAAAACCGAAAGTAGCTGTAATTGCTACAGGAGACGAATTAATCTCCCCTGAAAGTGTTCCTGGAGTAGGTGAAATCAGGGATATAAATAGTTACACAATAGGAACAACATTAGAAGAAGTAGGTGCAGAAATTAGATACGTTGGGATAATTCCAGATAAATTTGATTTTTTGAGAGAGAATATAAAAAACAATTTAGATTGTGACTTGATCCTGATCTCTGGAGGTAGTTCTGTAGGAGCTAAAGACATGACGGTGGAAGTCTTGAATTCTTTGGGGAAACCTGGTGTATTGTCTCAAGGAATTACGATCAAGCCCGGTAAACCTACAATTTTTGCAGTAGTTGAAGGTACATCTATTTTAGGCTTACCTGGTCACCCTTCATCATCCTTTATCATTACCCAGGTGATTGTTAAACCATTGGTAGAGAAGATAATAGGTATAAGAGAAAAAAGCATAAAATGTAATATTAAAGCAAAGTTAAGTAGAAATTTGGATTCTGACAAGGGAAGAGAAGAGTACATCCCGGTTCGATTGATTGAAACTGCTGAAAAGAATCACATTGCTGAGCCGATAGTCGGCGAATCAGCAATGATATCAACATTTGTTTATGCAGATGGTTATATAAAAATAGATGCTAACAAAGAAGGACTCAATAAAGAAGAAACGGTAGATGTCTATTTATACTAATTCTATTTATCTTTATGGTTAGGCTGAGGGTAAATGGACTAAAACTCCTTTATCCTTATAGGTGGGCAACAGGATAAGGGGCTGCCAGTCTCTTCCTTATGGGTGGGGAGCGGG